>BACX01000294.1 GCA_000333335.1 Sphingomonas-like bacterium B12
CTTTCTCCGCCGCATGCCTGATCGCGAAGCCGCATGGCTGCGCACCTCAATCTCGTCGCTCTATCGCCAGATCAACCCGCTCGCCGGGCTGTCTGCGATCGAGCTGCGCATCGTCCGCCACGAGCGTGAGCAGGAAGCGCCGCGCCTGCCGCCCCTCACCCGCGACCAGGTGTCGGAGATGGAGGAGGCGCTCGGCTGGCTTGAATGGATCGACGGCGATCGGCGGAAGATCGTGCATATGGCCGTCGCGCAGCTTGCCAGCGGTCGCCAGACGCGCATCGCGTGGGGGTCGTTGGCGTCCGATCCCACCTTGCTCGCCATCGGGAGGCGGCTCGGCACGCGCTTCGGTCCTGACCGCCTCGTCGAGGAGCGCGATCACGGTATCGCGGTCCGGCGCACCTTGGCTGATCATCCCGTCTCCCTCGCGCGGCCACCTAGAAGATGTTGCTCTGCCCCCCGATCGCGATCCGGAACGGCGGGGGCGTCACCTTCGATGCCGTTATCTTCTCATAGCTGAAGGCAAGCAAGCAGCCGACCCGATTGAGCAGCTCCTCGGCCGATGTGACGACATTGGCCATCCGCGCGACCGACTTGTGATGGTAGATGTCGTTACGAGCTTCCCGCACGACGCGGAACTTGGCCTTGAAGCCGTTGAGCGTGATCGATTTGCCGAGCAGCGGCGAGAACACGCCCCAATGGGTCGCGATCAGGTTCTGGATATGGGAGAGATCGCACAGCTCGGTGAAGGCATAGCCGTCGACGGTCGGACCGAGCAGGTCTTTCGTCAGCGTGTCGCCCTCGATCGAGTAGATGATCTGGCCGATCAGGTGCGCCGAGTCTCTGGAGATCGCGACGCCGTAGAGGTGCGGCACGGTGTTCGCCGCCTGGCCCGCCCGCAGCGCCGTCCGGATCGGCGTCCACCACGCCGATCGGTTCGCATAATGGGTTTCGAGTGCGACCGCGACGATCGAGCGGAACGCGGTCTCGAAGGTGTGGAAGATGGGGAAGAGCTGCGCGTGCTCGGCGACCTTGCGGTAGTAGATGCCGAGGATCGCGGTGCGCTGGTCATCGAAGGTCTTGCCGACGAGGCCCTTGCTCGCCGCTGCCTCCTTGAGTGCCGCGCCCATGAGATAGGGGCTGACCAGCGTGAGATCCCGCTCGAAGCGATCGACCTGTCCGGCGGTCGGCGTGAAGTGAAGATGATGCTCGAAAAAATCGAGCAGGATGCGTTGGCTGGCGGTCGGCATGGGGCTAATGGCTAAGACGGTTGAGAGGCCGGGGACCTAGGCCAAACTTGACATTTCCGCCAGTTCTAGGCATATCCCCCGTCACTCGGGTGGTGGTGCTGCTTCGGGAGCACGGGTCGCGGAAGCGCGAACGCCGCAAGAGTCTAACCCTAAAGGGCCCCCTCGTGGGGCCCTTTTTCGTATCAGCGGCGATTCGCCCGATCATACGCCCAGCCCCTTTCCGCGGCCCAGGGTCCAGTCGACGGTTCCACCCGGCCCCATCACGCCGTTGATGTGTCTGCCCACCTGTCCCTCGATCGCAGGCCGCCAAGGCACGAGCTGAAAGCCGAGACCGTCGTCGATCATCGCAAACCGTCCAGACGAAAGCGTTATACGCTCCCGATAAATGCCGCTGACAGCATCGCCGGCAGCAGGCGGGCGGTGCGCCAGCCCTGTGGTCGCCTCGATCGTCGTCACCGCCTCGGTCAGCTCGCGGGCGCGCAACGTGTCGATCAGACCGGGCGAGAGGACGAGGCGGCGCCCCTGCCGGTGCGCCAGCCCCTCGCCGACCAGAATATCGGCGCGCCGCTCCATCGCGTCGCGGACCTCGCGACCAAAGCCGGCATTTCCGTCGGCGGGATCGCGGGCGACGAGCTGCCGATCTAGCCAGGTCGCGCCCCGCGCGCGAACCTGCTCTGACAATGACAGGTCCGATCGAACGCTGAGCGAGAGCCGGTCGGCGCCGCGCCGGTCTGTCCAATGTCGAAGCTCGACGATCGAGCCGGGCTTGCTGTCGGCGGTCATGTCAATGTCGTCGAAGCGGAGGTGGTGAACCCGCCCGTCGATCCCGTCGACGATGGCATAGGCCTGCCCCGCCAGTTCGTCGTGCAATCCGCGCTCGACCAGCCGGCCGATCACGCTGTCGCGGCTGGCCGAGTCATGGACGGCGAAGAAGGCCGCGTCGTTCGCGCCGAGCGTCACGCTCATTGCCCGGTGCATCGTCTTGATGATGTCGCCGCGATCTCCGAGCGCGCGGAGCGTCTGCTCGACATCGGGTTTCAAAGCCCACACCGCTGGCCCGACATTCTCGGCCAATCCCATCCGGTCGAGCTTCGCCGCTCGGCCGAGCAAACGGCGACGTCCCGGCTCACTGTCCGCGCCCGGCCGCAGGTCGATCACACCACCGGCATCGTCGGCCATTTGCTGAAGCCGCTGATCGAGCGACGTCCAGCGATCGGCATCGATCTCGCGATCAAGTGCGGCCCCGATCTCGCGCGCCGATCGGGGGCCCAGCTCCAGCGTCGCGCGATTCTCGGCGCGGGCGCGCATTCCTCGGCTGATATAGTCCTTGTCGATGACCAGATCGGTGCCGTCGTCGACCACTCCACGCACCAGGATATGGACATGCGGATTGTCGGTGTTCCAATGATCGACGGCTACCCATTCGAGGCCAGTGCCGAGGTCGCGGGCGACATCGCCCATCAGCTCGCGGGTGAAGGTGCGCAGGTCGGCGAGGTCGGCCGCATCCTCCGGCGAGACGATGAAGCGGAAATGATGGCGGTCGCCCTCGGCATGGCCGGCAAAGGCGTCGCGGTCGACACTGTCGGAGCCGGCGTCGAACAGCGATGCGTCACGCCCGTCGCGGGTCACGCCGTCACGCTTCAGATAGGCAACGTGGCGGGCGAGCGGCGCGGCACGGAAGCGGGCGCCGGAATGGCGCACGACGCGGGCTTTGATGACCACGCGCCGGGCGTTGGGGCGGAAGCGCGCGGCGAGTGCCGCTGAGCGTCCCCGCCCCCGCGTGCCGGTTCCCTTCAATCGCCCTCCTGGCGCGCGGCGCGTGAAGCCGGACTTGGCTGATGCGCGTCGCACCTGGGCGGCGAGCGATCGGCTCTTGCCGACGCTGCCGCGCCCGGCGTCGGAGGTCCGCCCGATCCGCGGCTCGAAATCGCCCTCGTCCCGGCTCATCGGGCATCATTTCGGGGAAAATGGGGGTGTGCCGCCGCTTCCGGCATTGAAATGATTGAGAAAATTGCCTGACGCGCCAGCTCTCCGCAGGGCGTGCCATACGAAAAACCGCAACTCTCCCAACCACATAGCGCGGGCGAGCCGGCGCTGCTTTTATCTCGCCATCGTTTCTTCCCCCTGTCCTGCCTTCCTCCCCTGCCGATCCTCCCACCCCGCAAAGATAAAAAGAGAGGCGGGCACGGCACCTCGTCGATGCCGCACCCGCCTCTCGTGATGCCGTGGATCAGCCGATCCGCAGCTCGCCCGCAATCTCCTCCGGTCGCTCCTTCGCCAGCCGTTCCATCTCCGCCCAAGCTGCCGCCAGCTCGCGTTCGATCTGCGCGATCTCCGCCGGATCGAAGCTCGCCGACAGCTCGGCCCGCAGTTCCTGGATATGATCGTAGAGCGCCATCATCGCCTCCTGATTTGGGAAAGACGATGCCGACGCCTGGCAGGGAGTGGGTCGGGTCAAGGATCGCAGGCGGCACGTCTGCGACCGCGCCAGCGGCGATGGGGGTCACGATTTTTTCCGGCGTGCGCGATGCGCCGGAGATGAGGAATTGCCGTCGATCAGCCGGAAAAAATGGTGGGGCCCCGTCGTCCTTGAGGCGGCCCGCTCCCTGACAGATGCTGGGGATGTCTGAGCAGAAGTCACCCTCACCACACGCGAGGCGCCCTTCCGAGCGTCGTGCCGGATGCCCCCCGATCACGGATGGGCTGCCGTGGAAATGCGGACGAACAGACTGACGCTTGGCCGTGCTTCCGCCGTCGAAGTGTCCGTCACTTGGCTCCCGGCGTCGCCGACAGGTGGCGCCAATCCGTCCTTCGCGCTGCCGACGAACAGCGTCGCACGTGTCCATGCGAGGGGATCGGGGAGCGCGGCGGTGCCGACGATCGGTGCGAGCCGGGTGACGTACCGCGTGGTCTCGGTCGGCAAGGGTCGGTGCCGGACGAGATAATCCTCGTAGCGCGTCGGGCCGGCATTGTAGGCGGCGAGAAAGCCTGGTTCGCCGTAGCGATCGTGCATCGCGCGCAGATAGGTCGCGCCCGCCAGCACGTTATCGTGGGGGTCGAAGGGATCATCGCCGAGCGCGAGACGGCTGCGCAGGTCGGTCCATGTCGCGGGCATGAGCTGCATGAGACCCATTGCGCCGGCGCGGCTCACGGCGTGCAGATCGCCGCCGCTCTCGACGCGCATGACCGACCAGATCCACGCCTCGGGTATGCCGGCTCTTGACGCAGCTTGTGCCACGATGCCGGCGATCGGAGACGGTCGCACAGGCGGATCGGCTGCAACCGGACCGCCGAGCAACAATGTCCCGACCGCCATCGCAAGAGTGCGGCGCCGCACCGATCAATTCCGCTCGGAGCGCCCGTTCGATCGCGTCCAGAGGAGGACATGATCGCGTGGGCTCTGGTTGGACTGGAACAGGTTGGCGCGGATCGGCTGTGCGAAGCTCGGGCAGTCGAGTTGCAGGGCGACATACTCGCCGGCGCGCTCGCCGACATGCTTCCAGCCCGCGCCGACCTCCGGCCCTTCAGCGTTCGCGCCGAGATGGATGCGATAGTGGGGGCCGTTGTTGCCGTCGGGATTATCGACCGGCACGATCGTCAGGTCGGCATCGACGCCGAGCGTCCGCAGCCGCCCCTGGAAACCGTCCATCGTCCGCATGAACTCACCGATCTGTGCCATCATTCCTCTCCTCTGCTATGCGTGAACGGGGGATCGCGTGGACGCCGGCCAGCCAGACGGGCGTCGCGCGGCCAATGATCGAAGAGGTGGGCAGGACGCCGAAATAGCGGCCGTCGAAACTGTCGGGGACGGCCGGATTCATGACGAAGACATCGCCCGGACCCAGCCACGCGCACCCGCTCCAGCGCGGCAGCGGACGGCCATGCCGGTCGGCCGCCCGCGCCCGGCCGATCGGTTTTCCGTCGACGAAGACCGTATCGCCGGCACGGCAGACGAAATCGCCTTCCAGGCCCGCGACAGGTTTGAGCAGCGGCACGCCGACCGGCAGATACTCACGGCTCGCGGCGAGCCGGGCGGTGTCAGCCGGCAGGTTCACGGCGACGATCATGCCGCGCTGGAGGCGGGGTCGCGGGTGCAGGCGGTAAAGCCCGATCGGCACGCTCGCCGTGGCGTTCCAGATGAGGCGCGGCGTGGCAGGCATCGTGATCGGCGCCACGATCGCGGCGAGACCGACCGTCCCGGCGATCACGATCGCGCGCGTGCTCATGCCAGGGCCCGACGCAGCAGCCAGGCGCGATGGCGGGTCAGCGAATAGTCGCGCGGCCGCATCCCGGCCGCCAGCCGGTTGTGGACATGCCGCCAATGGTCGGGAGCCGCGTCGCAGGGATCGACCCCGGCCGCCTCCACCGCGTCGATCGCCTGGATGACCTGCTCGACCTTGCGCCAGGTGCTTGCTCGCAGAAGAAGCTCGGCGCCCGGCTCGACCAGCGGCGTGGTCGAATAGGGTTCGCTTGGCCCCACGGCGCGCAGCACGGCGATGTCGGATGTCGCGGTGCCATATTCGTTCGACGTCCAGCGGACGAGCGCGAAGACGCTGCCGGCCGCGAAGCTCATCTCGCGCCGGCGCCGGTCGATGATCCGGTCGCCGACGTCGCGACCGAAGCGGAGCCACTGCTCGATCTCGCCCTCGATCCAGGTGAGCGTGACGCGCGTGATCGCCCCCGTCATGCCGGCGCGCCGCCGTGCGGATATTCGCGCTCGAGAAGGGCGCGCAGCATGTCGGCGACGGTGAGGCCCTGCTGGAGCGCCACGAGCTTCAGACGGCGGCGCAGCTCGGGCGTGATGTCGATCGTGAGGCGTGCGGTGTAGGGATTAGGTGGCGGTGCCGACGGCGCCGGCTGCTCGGCCGCGCGGACCCATTGCTCGGCGTCGCCCGGCCGGCTCGCGAAGCCGCGTGGAGGCTTGGCCGTCACTGGCCCGCCTCGCCGACATGGGTCGCGAGCGCGCCGATCTCGCGCGCGGCGGGGCTGTCCTGCTCCAGCTCGAAGGCGAGCCGGCCGTGCTGCATGGCTTCCGCGAACGCCACGCGCTGCCCGATCATGGCCGGTAAAAGCGGTGGGTCTTGGTCAGCGAGCGAGGCACTGGTTTCGCGCGCCATGATGGACCGGGGACCGCAGCGGTTGAGCACAAACCGCGCCGCGAGGTCCGGCCGGAAGATGCGGGCTTCGCGAAGAAGCGAGAGCATCTCGGCCGAGGCCCAGCCGTCGAGCGGCGATGGTTGGACCGGGATCAGCACGAGGTCGGCGGCGAGCAGCGCCGAGCGCATAAGACCCGCGACCCGTGGAGGCCCATCGATCACGACATGATCGACGCTGCGTGCCAGCTCGGCAGTTTCGCGGTGCAGGGTATCGCGGGCAAGCCCGACCACACCAAACAGGCGCTCGATCCCCTGATGGCTCCTCTGTTCGGACCAGTCGAGCGCGGACGCCTGCGGGTCGGCGTCGATCAGCAGAACGCGGGCACCGGACCGCGCCCATTCACCGGCGAGGTGGAGGGCGAGCGTCGTCTTGCCGACCCCGCCCTTCTGGTTGAGCAGCGCGACGATCATCGCGCCCGTCCGATCGAAAACCGGCCTTCCGTTAGTAAGAGTCCGAAGGACTCTTTGTTAGCATCGTTAGTAGGGGCCAGATTCGGCCAACGATTCCCGCTGCTTATGGCCGAGTCCGGTTCCCCATAGGACGACTCGATGGTTCCCGATCGGACGACTCCGGCGGTTCCTGATAGGACGACTCTCATCGCCGGTTATCCACAGCCTTGGGAGACCAGCGTCGCATCGCGACATCGAACGGGTCTTCCGGCACGGCGACGAAGCTCAGGCGCTCGCGGCCCTGCACGATGTCGAGGCCGAGCGTATAGCCGGGCAGCGGCTGTCGAGAGACGATCCCGCGCAGCTCGAAGGCGAAGCGCTTGAGCGGCGAGAGGACGCCGGATTTCTGGTGGAGATGGGCGACATCGAAGCTCCAGCCGCCCGCCTGCCTGCCGCCATGTTTGCGCACGATCCGATAGAGCCAGCGTTCGAGGCCCCCGGTCAGGTCGAAATAGGCGCGGTCGATGGTCAGCACGAGCGCCTGATCGAGCACGCCGGCATAGAACCAGTCGGGCAGGATCATCTCGATCCCGAGCGGACGGCCGGTTTCGTCGAGCCGCTCCTTCCACTCGTTGATCCAGCTAAAGCGATGGCGGCGACGCTGGTGCGGCTGACGGATCGAGGTCGCGATCGTCGTCGACTGGAGCCGGTCGAGCCCGGCCTTCAGCCGATCGTAATTGTCGCGGCCAGTGCCGCGGCCGATGAAGGTCAGGATATTGTGCGGCGTGGTCGCCATCAGCCGGGAGGTCGGCCTGCCGGCATCGCGCGCCTCGTTGATCTGGCTCGCCGCCCATATCAGCACGTCGGCATCCCAGATGGTCGCCATGCCATGTTCGGCGGTCGCCTCGACCAGTATCCAGGTGTCACCCATGCGGAAGTCGATCGGCCGGGTCCGCTTGGACTTGGCGAGGCTGAAGAAGGGCCACGCCATCAGATCCTGCGAATCGCGGGGTGCGATGTCGCCGGGGATCGACCGGAAGAGGTCGAGCTGGAGCCGGCCGCCATGCGTCGCCACGGGCGTCAGCGCCGGACGGGTTCTGAGGGGCGGCGCTTGGCCGGATGCACGGTGCCGACGCCGGGATCGGAGGTCGACTTGCGAACGCCGATCGCCGCCCAGGCGTCGAGATCCTCGATCGCATAGACGATCCGACCGCCCAGCTTCCGGAAGACCGGCCCGGTCCCGTAGCAGCGATGCTTTTCGAGGGTGCGGGCGGAGAGACCAAGATGCACGGCGGCATCGGGCGTCTTGAGAAAGCGGGGGCTAGGAACCGCAAAGGCGGGTTGCATCGTCCATCTCCTGCGCAGGCGCCGGCCGCCAGCGGCCAGTGCTTGGGTGTCAGGGACAGGCTGGCGAAGGTTTGGCGGGTCGGGGGAGTGGCTAATTGGGGAGTGCCGAGAATGTCACCCAGTGGGATGGAGCCGCGCGTGTAGAAGGTCGTGGACACCGGAATCGCGGATGCGTGCGGCTTCCTCACAAAGCCGGTGGACCCGGCGGCGCTCGGCCGATGCCTTCCAGGCCGCTCCGTGGAGATCGCGCATATGCGGATAGACGAGGGTCTCGGCGATCGCCCGCTTGGGCAGGCAGGCGGCTTCGGCATCGAGGATGTCGAGCAGCAGCACGAGCCGCGAGCGCTGGAGCGGCGTGGGCTGGTAGCTCGCCGCCTGGGGACTGCCCGCATGGGCAAGCCGCGATGCCGCGCCGAGCCGGATCGGCATGGCCGCATCGACGGGCAAGGCGAGCGCGAGCGGTGCGTCGCCGCTCCTTCCCTTCAGGGCGAGGCGGTGCCGGCCATGATCGTCGTCGGCGACGAGATATTGCTCGTCAGGCGACCGCTGCCAGAGGGAAATCGGCTGCAAATGGTCGAGCGAGAGCGGCGGATCGGACGGCGGCGAAGGTGCCGGCGTGAGGGTCAGGACCACGGGTGCCGCATCGGGCCGCCAGAGTGCGGGAGAGGTGCGCGGATCGTCCAGGGGATCGAAGGCGAAAAAGTAACCCCCATTTGTCGGCGATGGCGGCCGACTGCTCTGGACCGTCGCGAGCGGGATCACGCTTCTCTACGGTGTGAGCGTGATCCGATTGGTATTCCGGATTGCGCCTGAGAAACTCCTGCGCGAAATCGGCGAAGTCATGTTCGGCATAGTCGTCGGCATAGCCCGGCGACCGCCAGTTCGACGGTTGACCCATACGCTGCCTCTACCTTCCAGGTCGTTGTGTTCTGGAGCCCCGGAATCATGAGCGTCATGGGTAATTCGTTTCGGAACAATACCTTTCGAGCGGGCATTAGACCGACCGCGCAGGGGCACGCCGACTACCGCCAAAATGGCGCTATTTCAGTCCATTCTGGGGCTTGCCGGGGCGGCCGGAGAGGTCGCGATAGCCCTGCCGGGTCATCCATTTCGCCCGTTCGAGATGGCTGTCGTGGACGCGGCGCGCGCGATCCGGACATTCGGCCGGATCGAGGGAAAAGATGATCCGGACGGCCTCTTGCCAGTCCGCATGGTCCGCCTCGGCGTCGAGCAGCCGGAGATAGGTCGGGAGGTGACGCTCGTCATAGGGCGTCACCTGGTCCGATGCTGGAGGCGCGTCGAGAAATTCAACGTCAGCCATGTGCCTGAGCTATCCCCTCCAGCGGACGTCGTTCGCCCCCGAATCGCATGATTATCGGGGCCGCGCTGAATAGGGCCCGAACCAAGTTACCGGCGCCGCGTATTATAATACGTAGCACCAGAATACGCGACTGTTCTGTAACCTCGCGATGGACATTCGCAAGGTCATGGGCGTCAACGCGCGTCGGTTTCGACAGGCGCTCGACCTCAGCCAGGAGGCGGTCGCCGTGCGGATGGGTGCGGACCGTGCCTATGTCAGCGCGATCGAGCGCGGCATTCAGAACCTGACGCTGCTGCGCCTGCGCGAGCTGGGAGAGGCGCTCGGCGTCCGCGCAGCCGATCTGCTCGACGAAGGCTATGCGGCGACTGTGCTGACGCAAGGGGATCAGGGCGGCCCCTGATTTACGGAAACACGTATTTGCGCCGATACAGATCGGCGCATGTCCGGCCGGCGCTAGGGCCGGCCGGACTGGCTCTGTGGGTCCTGCTCGTCAGCGGTTAGAGCGGGTCCACACAAGGGCGAAGCTGCCGTCTTCCTCCTCGAACAGGTTGGGATAGATCGGCGCCACGAAGCTCGGGTCGTCGAGCTTGCAGGAGAGGTAGGTCCGATCGTTTTGGCCGGTCTTGATCCAGGCCGCGCCGATCTCGGCGGGTCCGGCGAAGATGCGATAGGCCGGTGCCTTGTCGCCCCGGTCGCCATCGTTCGCCTCGAACCGGACGTCGCTGTGCTGGACCGAGAGGGTGATGATCGAGCCTTCGAGATTGGTGCCGGCTTTGCGGAAGCTGCCGATCGTCGCCATGTGAACCTCCATATCTGCGAAACCGCGCCTGTCGCGGCCTCGATGGCGATCAGAAGGCCGGGGACGGCCGGACATGCAGCGTCAGCCCGCAGCGCGGCGGAGGACGGGCGGGCGGGGCTTTGTTGCCTCGCGAGGAATGGCCGTCAGGCCAGGGGAAGAAAGTCTCGCCCCGCCCGTTGCGGGTTCGGACGAGCGTCAGCGTGCCCCGGCCAGATCAGCCGTCGGGGAGGCCGCGAGGCGAGCTGTCACAATGGAATTGTTCAGGCGTCGAACCGCCCTTCCGCCGCCACGGGATAGATACGGACGGACTGTGCCTCACCCAGCCGGGCCAGCGCCGTTGCCGATACGCAGGCGGCACCGATCAGACCGAAAAGAATCTGCCACGAACTCGACGCGCCGCCGATGTCGGCGATCCCGCGTGCCGCGCTGAAACCGGCGACAGCGGCTGGCGCTGCAAAGAGCAGGGCGACCGCGAGGCGCGAGCCGGTCCCGCGCAGCGTGGCGAGAAGGAACTGGCCTACGAACAGCGTCGCACCGCCCGCGACGATGCCGACGACGAAAGCGCCGACCAGTCCGGCACCGCCATGCCAGACGGCTTGCCCCGCGACGACGGCGACGAACAAAGGAAGGGCGAGCGAGGCCAGCGCGAAGAGCAGCCAGCAGAGCATGATAGTGACGGCCGCGACTAGGATCAGGGCAAGCAACATTGCGTCCTCCGTGCGAACGGATCAGGGACGCGCTCTCCACCACCACCACAGCGCACGATGCGGCCGGACTTATACCACAGCGGCCGGTCGGCCGAAATCGGGCAAAAAGAGACCCCGCCGGAGCTGCGCTCAACGACAGGGCCGAGGTTAAGGGGAGGCCGGGCAAGGGGGGAGCCCGGTTCCGCATGGCACAACGACAGGCCGGCGCGATGGTTTCCCTCCCCCGTCGCCGGGGGAGGGAGCCGCGCCGGCTCAGTCGTTCGGGTTCCAGATGAGCGCGAAGGCATCGGGATCGTCCTGTCCGGCCGCGCGGCCGAGATTGGCGTAGAGGCGGCGCGGGCCGAACTCGGGGGCCGCGAGCGCGAGCGACACATAGTCCTTGCCCGAAGCCTCGGAGTGGCGAATCCATCCGGCCCCGACCTCGACTCCGCCGGCGAACACCCGGTAGTCGGGCTGGACGTCGGCGCTCTTGCGGCTGTTGGGGAGGATCTCGACCTCGGAGCGGATCGAGAGGGTCTTGAGCTGGCCCTTGAAGCTGCCGTTGGACTGCTTCGTGACATAACCGATTGCGGGCATTGGTGGTCTCCTCGAAATCGCCAGCGGCCTCTTCCGCCTCGGCGTGCGGACCGGGAGGGCGCGCGACTGGCCCCGCGAACCCCTTGGGGCCGAAGCGTCAGCGGAGGACCGGAGGGCGGCGCTGATTTGGAGCGAAGCGACCGCGAGGAGCCGGCGGAGCCGGCGGGGAAATCAGTGCCGGCCGATGGTTTCGTCAGGGGCCGGGTGACGCGCCCAGGTCCACGCACAAGCCCGAGCGGAAGGTCGCGCCCGGCCTTGAGGGGACGATTACGCCAGTCCGCTGATTGATGCCGGAAATGGAGCTTCGTGCGGATAGGGTTGTTCGACCCCTGTCACGGAATCGACATGGACGCACTTGAGGCGCACGATAGGTCGTTGCGCCCGGTTGCGGGCTGAAGGAGAGATGCCCATGGCCAAAGCCACAATCAAGACAGCCGCCAAGCCCGCAAAGCCTGCCCCGAAGCCCAAAAAGGCGCCTGTCGCCCCGGCGAAACCAAAGGCGGCGGACAAGCCGAAAAAACCGAAAACAGCCAAGCCCGCGCCAGCCAAGGGTGTCATCAAGCAGACCTCGGACGCGATCTCGCAGCTAGCCTCGGACATTCTTGCCGACCGGATCGTGCCAACGATCGAGCAGATCAAGTCGGTCGCGGCCTCCGCGCTGGGGCAGGATCAGACCAAGGGCAAGCGGGCCAAGACAAAGAAAAAGTAGGTCAGGCCAGCGTCAGATAGAGCTCGGCCTCGATCACCCAGACCGCGCCGATCTCACGCCATTTGGCAGTATAGCGCCCCGAGGCTTCGACGCCGCCGCCCGTGGCGGGGACGCCCGACCAGTCACCTTGCTCGAACGCAATCGGCTCGGCCGGCGACACCAGCACGGAGTCGGGCGCACGTGCGTAGATCGTTCGCGAGGGCGCCGAAAACTCCCGTTTCCAGGCAAGGAGCTGCGCCTTGCGGCCAGAGATCACCGCGCTGTCGGTGCCGGTGACGAGGACCGCATTGGGCGCAAGGATCGGCCCGATCGCGGACAAATCGGCCTCGGCCAGCGCACGGTTGAAGGCGGCCCGGCGCACCCGGATGGCAAGCTCTGCGGTCGCGGTCATGGCCCCCTCATGGCAGACGAGGGCCGCCCCTCACAACCGTGCCGCGACGCGCGCGATCAGCCGGTCGAGCAACACGGGCGCCTCCATCTCGAAGCCCCACATCCAGAAGTCGGGTTCGTGCTGAAATCCGCCTTTGCGGAAATGCGGGTCGAGCTGGTCGACGATCCGGCGCAGGTCGGGATCGGGATCGAGGCCGAGCGCGTCGGCCAGTCCCCACGCGCGGGCGAGATCGTGCCGGACGTATCGCTCCAGCCATGTGTCGGTCATGTCATGATGGGCGATCCACGCTTTCAGCGCGAGTTCGGTCGCGATCGCGACATGGTGGAGGGTGCCACGCGGGCCGAGCAGCTCGCCGGTCCTCGCATCGGGCGCGAAGATGCACGCCTGGCCGAGCAGGAAACGGGAAAGGGACATAAGAGGGCTCCTTGGGCCGCGCCCCGACGCCGAACACGGCGGAGGGGCGCGGCCCCGAAATTTCAGGATGGCGAAAGGCGGGGCGGCCGGTCGGCCGCCCCGTCCCTCGTCAGGCGGCGAGGCGCTGCGCCTCCTCCTCTCCCTCAGGCCCGGCATCGGCTTCCGGCTCGGGCGCGGCCAGCGCGGCGCGGGCTTCCTCCACCTTGGCGTAGGCCTTGACGGTCGGGACGCCGCCCCGCTCGGTGTAGGCGGACGGCGCGAAGCGCATCCAGCGCGGCACCCAGCGCTCGACCTTGGTGCGCCCGTCCGCGCCTTCGAGGTGGGCGGTGACGATTCCCTTCAAGGTCTTGGTCTTCTCGCCCGCATTGGCCTTGGCGACGGTTTCGCCCGCCACCTCGGCGACCATGCGGGTCAGCACCTCCCTGTCGCGAAGGCAGTCGAAGAAGGCGGCATCGGCCTCCCACCAGTTCGCCATGTCGATGCCGATCGTCTCGCCCAGCACCTCGACGGCCGCGCTGCCTGCCGCCAGCGTCTCGCCCATGACCACGGCCATGATCCGCATGACCGCCTCGTCGGGCAGCGGCAGCAGACGCAGGAAGACGGTCGGCAGCGTCTCGCCGCCAATCGAATATTCGAAGCCGGTAACGGACAATTCGTCGTCGGGCATGGCAAGTAGCGCGAGCACCGCGCGCCGCTCGGCATCGAAGCTCGCCTCGGCGTGGCAGCTTTCGGCGCTCTCCGTCACCTCGTCGTTGCGGCTGGTGCGCGGATCGGCGTGGACGCGCCACAGATGCGATCCGGCGATGGCGTGGGCGACCATCATGCGGAGCGCGATGCCGGGATGATGGAGCAGGTCGGCGCGCACCGCCGCATGGCGATGCAGGTCGACATAGGTCTGCATGGTGCTGCTCACCTCGGGGCGGGCGATCTTTGCCCCGTTGCCCGTGCCGCCAGCTTCGGCGCGCTCGCGCTTCTTGGCCTCCTTGGACGAGAGATAGCCTTCGTGGAAAACCACCTCGCCTGACGCGCGCACCTCGATAAAGACGCCGCCGCCCTTGCGCTTGGCGGTCTTCTCATATTCCCAAGAGCGGAAGTAATCGGCCTCTTCGAGGATGGTGACATCGCCCCAGCCCGCATCGAGATAGGCGAGACGGCGGGCCTCGATGGCGGCGTTCTGCGCGGTCCAGAAGGCTTGCGCGTCACCGAAATAGGCATCGTCGCCGAACAGGGTGGTGACGATCAGGCCGGGATAGTCGGCGAGGTCGAACAAGGCGACGGTGGTAGCGATGGTCTGGCCGCCGAGCAGCCAGCTTTTGAGATAGCCGCCGATCGGCTCGCGGGTGTCGGGATCGTCCCGGAGCGCCAGCCATTCCTGCTGCTTGGCCTTGGTCGCCATCGTGAGGTGACGGACGGTCGCGCCGTCGATCTCGTCGCGACGGTAGAGGTCGCGGATACGGGGCAGGAGGTTGCCGAGCGCCAGCACCCGTTTGATCATCGGCTCGGGCAGGCCGAAGGTCGCGGCGATGTCCTCAACCGACCGGCCCTTCTTCACGAGCGCCGTGAAGCTCTCCCACTGCTTCACCTCGCCGGGATCGAGCCGCGCCATATTCTCCAGCATCGAGGCTTCGAGCGCGGCGGCATCGTCGCCCGGCTCGATGATCGCGCACGGGACCGGCTCGGCATGGCCGGTTTCCTCGGCGACGAGGATCGCAGCGCGCCTGCGCCTGCGGCCCGCGACCACTTCGAAGGTGTCTGCGTCGATGCCGGGGCGGACGATCAGCGGCACCAGCACGCCGCGCGCGCGGACGCTCGGCAGGATGTCGGCGACATCGGGTTCCTTGCGGCCGGAGCGCATGTTGGCCTTGCTGTCGGTGAGCTTGTCGAGGGTGAGAAAATCGAGTTTCATGGCACTTGCTCCAAAGAGCGCCGGTCCCGTTGATCTTTGCGGTGAGACGGGATCGGCACGGGGATGCGGCGGATACGCGCCGCGCGTGTTCCGGCGTCCAAGCTGGATCGCCCGGAATCTCGGGGTCAGGCGGCGATCCGCGCTTCGGTCTGGGCCTCGTCGCGCAAGGTCAGCAGGTAATCGGCGGCCTTACTGGCGGCGGATGCGGCGCGGAAAATCGCGCGATTGTCCTCGCGCAGCACCTCCAGCCATCCGGCCAGATAATCGGCGTGACGGACGGTCGGCACGATGCCGAGCGAGGCGCACAGGAAGGCCGATCCCATCTCAGCCGCCAGTTCCTCGCGGGCGTAAGCCTTGGTCCCGAAGGTGCCGGAGAAGTCGCGGGCGAGCCGCTTATGGTGGCCGGTCCAGTGGGTCAGTTCGTGCAGCGCCGTCCGGTAATAGTTGATCTGGTCGAAGAAAGCCGGTTGTGGCGGCACCTGCACAAAGTCCGGGGCCGGAGCGTAGAAAGCCTTATCCCCGCCGATACGGAAATCCGCCTTTGAGGCTTTGATGAGCGCCTCGGCGACGGGCACGATCTCGCGTTCTGGCAGTGGCGCGGGATCGGGGGCGAGGCCGGGACGCAGGCCCTCGCATTGGACGACGTTGAACACGGTGAATCGCTTGAGAAAGGGGATGGCCTTGGGGTCTTCGTCGGCGCGGCTGGCGCGCTCGCTCTCACCCTTGGGAATGAAGCGATCGGCATAGACAACGGTCGTTCCCTTCTCGCCCTTGCGGACGCAGCCGCCCGCCTCCTGCGCCTGCCGAAAGGTCAGCCACGATTGCGAAGGGAAGGCGTTGCCGATGACGGCCCCCCACAGGATCAAGACGTTGACGCCCGAATAGGTGCGGCCGGTCAGCGCGTTGCGGGGAAGCCCGGTGGTGGCGGTGCCCGCCTTCCCCCATGGCTGCACCCACGGGAAGCGGCCTGCCTCCAGTTCGGCGATGATCTTGGCGGTGACGTCATCATAGATGTTGGTGCGCGGCTCGGGCTGGGCGGTTGCCCCCTCTCCGCGCGCGCGACGGCTGGTCTTGGAACGCATGGCTTCCTCCTCGCCTGCCCAAAAACAAGGCCTCCCCGGAAAGCGGGGGGTGGGCGGCGAGGCGACCGAAGAGGCCCGCTTCGAGCGGCGGTCGGCACCCGAAGGGGCGAAACGCAGTGGAGCAGCCGGGCGAAGCCAAGGCTTGCCGGACGCCGTGGCGGGCCTAGCAGGGAGCGCCGGCCAAACCCCGCTTCATCGGGAGAGGCCCCAGACTCGCCGCCGCGTGAGCGGCGTCCTCATGGGGGGCGTTGCGGGGGGCCTGGGCCCCCTGCAGAAGGGGTCCGCCGAGACGTCGGGATCGCCCGGCGGCTCGGCGGCAGGGGAAGGCTTTCCCCTCATGTCGGTAATCGCCCCATCATCGGGCCAATCCGCCCGAGGGGGTGCCTAGCAGACGTGTATCGGTCGGCCCCGTGTCAGCCAACGCGCGCCGATCGCCCCTTCGTCATTCCCTGAGAAAGGCTGACAGATCGTCTTCCTTCCGACCGTTGAACCAGTCGAGCTTGATCCCCATCACGGAACCGCGGCCGCCGAATTGGGAGCCGGTGACGCCCTTGTCGAGTCTCGCGATCTGCGTCGCGAGCGCTTCCGGCGGAAGCGGGACGTAGCCGACCTGCGTGACACGCTGCGCACTCTCCGGAGCGAGGAACAGCCGTGCGAACGCCTTCACGGACGGCCGGGATGCCGCCTTCACATTGACGTACAGGAACAGCGGTCGCGTGAGCGGGAGGTAGGTGTTGTTCGCGACCGTATCGGCGCCAGGCTTGATGCATCCGTGACCGTTATCGACCGCGACGATCTTCAGCTTGTCCTTCTTCGCCTGATAATAAGCATAGCCGAAATAGCCGAGAGCGTTCGGGTCCGATCCGACATCATTTGCGAGCGCGGCATAGTCGATGCTGGCGGTGTAATCGGTCCGGCTGCTGGTTTCCGTGCCCACGATGGCGTGGGTGAAATAGTCGAACGTGCCGTCCGCTTTGCTGGGACCGAATAGGGTCAAAGGCTGCGACGGGAAGCTGTCGCGGATCTGATGCCAATTCTTGATCTTGTTCTGGGCGCCCGGTTCCCAAATCTTCTTCAGCTCCGCCACCGTCAGGCAGTCGACAAAGCTGTTTTGAGGATTGGTGACGATGGCGAGGCTGTCGAAGGCGATCGGTAGTTCGATATAGTTTACATTCGCCGTCTTACACTGCGCGATTTCTTCGGCCTTAATCGGGCGGGAAGCACCTTCCACGTCCGTCTGGCCGGCGCAGAATTTCTGGAAACCCCCGCCGGTCCCCGAATAGGCGACACCGACGTCCGCCTTGGGGTCAGTGGTGCGGTACGCGTCGGCCATCGCCTTGGAGAGAGGGTACACGGTCGACGAACCGTCGACCTTGATCGTCTCGTCGGATTTGCCGGAGCTACAGGCGCCGAGGCCGAGGCAGGAAAACGAAAATATCGCTACGCAGGCTCGAGCACCGGATCTCTTCGTGCTCCGAATACTGGACTGGGACTTGACCGGCATTTCTCCCTCCTCCGCACATGACAATTTCAGCGAACAGTCTCGTTCAGTCGAACAGCCACCGGATCGGCCCCATCCCGTTTTCGGGCTCAAAGGCGTAGCCCGACCCGAGGACTGTTCGGATGGGATTGCGGCGCTCGCCACAGGACAGGGATCGGCGCAGCCGCTTCACATAGACGTCGATCGTACGCGGGTCGGCGGCCCGCCGACCGTACATGTCGCGCATGATCTCCTGGCGCGACAGCACCCGCTCGGGCTTGCGCATGAACACGCCCAGCAATCGCAATTCGGAGGGCGTCAGCCGGATCATCGTGCCACAGCAGCTCAGCTCGCCCGGCGCCGGGCCCAGGATCGGCTTCATCCTCCGCGAGACGCAGGCACTCAGATCGGGGCGTAGCCGCCACAGGATACGGCGCATCCGGGCCACCAGCTCGCGGGGACGCAAGGGAAGGTCGAGAACATCCTCCACGCCAGCCGCGAAGCAATCCAGCGTCGCTATTTCGTCTCTGTCCGGGATCAGCGCCAGCACGGGTAGCGGAAAGCCATCGCCACGCTGCTGCAAGGCGCGATTTTGCGCGATCGCCTCCGACCCGGCCCGGTCGGTTTCCACGACCATGAGGTCCGGCATCGCGCTCGATGGCCAGTCCCGATTGGCACCGGACGCCATTTCCTCCGCCTCGAAGCCTTCGCCCTGGAGCAGGAGGAACAGGAGGCAAGCAAGGTGCGGGTCGTTCGCAACGATTCCGATGCGTGGGCGGCTCGTCTCCGAGGCATGGATCGGAGGGTGGAAGGATCGGCTTTCCGTCCCATACCGATGTTGTCCGGTGGAGAGCGCGGCCATGACGGACATCACCGCGCGTTCCGTTGGTGGGGAACCGGGCTCATGACGTAAAAGCACCGCAAGACCGACCGACGCTTCCCACGCGGTCCTCGACCTTAAAGGCATGGACGCTGCGCGGCTGGACCTGGGTTTTGCTCATGCCCACCGCCTCAGCCGAAGCGACCGGTCACGTAGGAACGGGTGCGTTCGTCCTTGGGGTTGAGGAAGACCTGCTCGTGGTCACCGACCTCCACGAGGTTGCCGTCGAGCATGAAGGCCGTGCGATTGGCGATGCGCGCGGCCTGTTGCAGATTGTGCGTGACGATCACGAAGGTGAACTTGTCGCACTGTTCGAGGAGCAGCTCCTCAATCTTGGCGGTCGACATCGGATCGAGCGCGGACGTGGGCTCATCGAGCAGGATGACTTCGGGCCGGACCGCAAGCGTGCGGGCAATGCACAGACGCTGCTGCTGACCGCCGGAGAGCGCGAGCGCCGAGCGGTCGAGCTTGTCTTTCACCTCGTCCCACAACGCCGCCTGGGTCAGGGCGATCTCGACACGCTGGCGCAGCCCGGCCTTGGACAGCCGCTCATAATGCCGCAGCGCGAAGGCGATATTGTCGAAGATCGACAGGTTGAAGGGTGTCGGCTTCTGGAAGACCATGCCGACACGCGCACGCAACTCGGACAGGGGAAAGGCCGGATCGAGGATGTTCTGTCCGTCGAGCAGGATTTCGCCCGAAACCTTCTGATCGGGATAGAGTTCGAAGATGCGGTTGATGGTCCGCAACAGCGTGGACTTGCCGCAACCAGAGGGTCCGATCAGCGCCGTGACCGCATGGGCGGGCGCCTCGAAGTTGATCCCATGAAGCGAGCGGGATTTGCCGTAAAAGAACTCCACATTCCGTACGGCCAGCTTGAGGGGGCCAGAGGCCGGCTTTGGGCGGAGTGTTTCCGGCACCAGATCGACGACCAAACTCATCGATATTTCCTTGGTCTGAGGACGAGACGGACCAGGATGCTCAAGCCCAGCACGAAGGCAGTGACGACGAAGGCGCCAGCCCAGGCGAGGGCGTGCCAGCTGTCATAGGGGCTCATCGCATATTGGAAGATCACGACCGGCACGTTGGCCATGGGGGAGCGCAGGTCCGCGCTCCAATATTGGTTGTTGAGGGCTGTGAAGAGCAGCGGCGCGGTCTCGCCGCTGATACGCGCAACGCCGAGCAGCACGCCTGTCGCGATGCCGGTGGACGCCGAACGGTAGATGATCGTCGTGATCACCTTCCATTGGGGAACGCCAAGCGCGAGGCCTGCTTCGCGCAATGGGTTGGGGATCAGGCGAAGGGCCTCGTCGGTCGTTCGCACCACGACCGGCAGCAGGATCATCGCGAGCGCGAGGCCGCCGGCATATCCCGCGAAGTGGCCGACGGGGCGAACCACCAGTTCGTAGATGAACAGGCCGATGACGATGGACGGCGCGCTGAGCAGGATGTCGTTCACGAAGCGGATCGTCTCGGCGAGCTTCGATCGGCGCCCATATTCCGCGATGTAGGTGCCGGCGAGGATGCCGATCGGGGTTCCGATCGCGACGGCAAGCCCGATCATGATGGCGCTGCCGGCGAAGGCGTTGAGAAGACCGCCGTCCGAGCCGGGAGGCGGCGTCATCTCGGTGAAGAGATGCGGACCGAACGCGGACAAGCCTTCCTTCAGTGTCGTCCACAGGATCCAGACCAGCCAGATGAGGCCAAACAGGGTGGCGGTGGTGGCCGCGATGAGGGCGATCGTGTTGACGATCTTGCGGCGCCTGACGAGCGCGTTGCTCAACGGGCCTTCCTTTCGATGCGCATGAGCATCAGCTTGGCGATTGCCAGCACGATGAAGGTGACGACGAAGAGGAGGAATCCGAGCGCGATCAGCGATGAGAGATAGATGGGCGAGTCCGCCTCGGTGAACTCGTTCGCGATCGCGGCCGCAATCGAGTTGCCCGGCATCAGCAGCGACAGCGAGAAGTCATGCGCGTTGCCGAGAACGAAGGTGACGGCCATCGTTTCGCCCAGCGCGCGACCGAGGCCGAGAAATATCGCCCCCATGACCGCCGAGCGGGTGTGTGGCAGCGTGACTTTCCAGATCACCTCCCACGGTGTCGCGCCCAGCGCGAAGGCGCTTTCGCGCAGTGCCGGAGGCACCGCCTGGAAGACGTCGCGCATGACCGACGAGATGAAGGGGATGGTCATGATGCCGAGGATGATGCCGGCGGTGAGCATCCCGATGCCGATGGGCGGACCGTCGAAGAATTGGCCGAGGCCAGGGACCATCGCCAGATGCTCGGTCAGCCACGGCTCGACATGGCTTCCCATGAAGGGCGCGAAGACGAACAGCCCCCACATGCCGTAGATGATGCTCGGAACAGCGGCCAACAGCTCGATCGCCATGCCGATCGGCCCGCGCATCCACGCCGGCGCCACTTCGCTCAGGAAGATGGCGATGCCGAAGCTGATCGGAACCGCGACCAGCATCGCGAGCGCGGAGCTGACCAGCGTGCCGTAGATCGGCACGAGCGCGCCGAACTTGTGCTGGACGGCATCCCAATCCATGCTGGTGAGAAAGCCCCAGCCGAAGGTCTGGAAGGCGAGACGGCCGCCCCACGCCATGGACAGCGCCGCGCCGAGCAGAAGAAGGAGGACCAGCCAGGCCGCGCTTGCGGTCAGCAGCCGGAAAACGCGGTCGCCGGGTGAGATCACCGAAGCCGCCCGCCGTCGTGGCGGCGGGCGGTCGGTGTCCGGCGAGACTGTGACGGTCGCCATGGCCGGTCCCGTCGCTTACTTGATGTTTGCGGACATGTAGGTTTCGATCTGCTTCACCAGCGGCGCCGGAAGCGGCACGTACTGAAGCGTCGCCGCCTGCGGCTGGCCCTTTTCGAGCGCCCATCGGAAGAATTTGAGCGCCGCGTCCGAGCGCGATTGCACCTTCGACTGCTTATACATCATGACGAAGGTGGTGGCGGTGATCGGGTAGGATTCGGCACCCGGCGCGTTAGTCATGACCAGGAAGAAGTCCTTGGTCTGCGCCCAGTCGGCATGACTGGCGGCGGCCTGGAAGCTCTTGGCGCTCGGCGCGACGAACTTGCCGGTCCGGTTCTGCACGACGCCGTAGGTCATCTTATTCTGGACGACGTAGGCATATTCGACATAGCCGATCGAGTTGGCGATCTGGTTGACGTAGGCGGCGACGCCTTCGTTACCCTTGCCGCCGATGCCAACCGGCCACTGGACGGACGTGCCCTCGCCGACCTTCTTCTGCCACGCCGGGCTGACCTGGCTCAGATAGTGAACCCAGTTGAAGGTCGTGCCCGAGCCGTCCGAGCGATGAACGACGGTGATGTTGGCGGACGGCAGCTTGACGCCCGGATTGATGCTGGCGATCGCGGGGTCATCCCAGGTCTTGATCTGGCCGGCATAGATCGCGGCGAGCAGCGGGCCGGTGAAACGGAGCTGGCCCGGCTTGATGCCCGGAAGATTGACCACCGGCACGACGCCGCCGATCACGACGGGGAACTGACCTAGGCCCGACTGAGCAAGCTCTTCCGGCGGCAACGGCTTGTCCGAAGCGCCGAAGTCTACCGTCGCCGCCTTGATCTGGGCGATACCGCCGCCCGAGCCGATCGACTGGTAGTTGACGTGATCGCCGCCCGTCTTGCTGTAGTCGTCGGACCATTTGGACAGGATCGGGTACACGAACGTCGAGCCGGCGCCCGTGATCTCGCCGGCATTTGCGGCGCTTGCAGCTCCGATCGAGGCGATCAGCGCGATAAGGCTGAGCGACCGCGTGTAGGTCTTCATAGCAACTCCCCCCTTGGGCATGGGCCAGGACGGCCGTGGACAACGACAGTCCTGGATAGACGTATCGTTATATCCGAGTCCCTAGATATCTAGGATGACGGAATCGTGACATGGCGATCCCGGTCGATGTCTTGAAAATGACATACGTATCCAATAGTCCGGATATATGCGTAATGAGGATGCGATCGCGTCCCTGGCGGCGCTCGCTCAGGGGACAAGGCTTGATGCCTTCCGTCTGCTCGTGCGGCACGAGCCGGACGGACTGCCGGCGGGCGAAGTCGCGCGCCTCCTCGACATCACCCAGAACACGATGTCGGCGCATCTCGCGATCCTGGCGCGTTCTGGCGCTGTGACGACGGAGCGCCGCAGCCGTTCGATCATCTATCGCGCCGACTTGGACGCTTTTCGCGCCCTCGCCCTCTTCCTCATCAAGGATTGCTGCGACGGTCGCCCGGAGCTGTGCGCGCCGCTCGTCGAAGCGTTGCTTTCTTGTAGCTCGGCCGAAGCCGCCTGACGCTCAGTCGCGCGCTGCGGCGAGCCAGGCCTGCGCCGCGATCTGCACAGGGTCCCACGGGCTGCTGAAAGGCGGCGTATAGCTCAGGTCCAGATCGTTGAGGTCGTCGACCCCGGCATAGTGGTGGAGTGCGGCTGCGACGATATCGATGCGCTTGGATATCTCCGCTCCGCGATGGCCGAGAATCTGCGCACCGATCAGTCGCCCGGTGTGACGGTCGCCGGTCATGCGGATGGTGAGCGGTGTCGCTCCCGGATAGTAGCCCTTGTGGTCGTTCGCGGTGACCTCAACCGTCAGCGGCGCGAGTCCGGCCGCCACCGCTTCGCTATCGGACAAGCCTGACCGCGCGACCGCGAGATCGAAAATCTTGATGGCCTGCGTGCCGAGCGTGCCGGGGAATCGGCGATCGCCGCCGAGGGCATTCTCGCCCGCCACACGCCCCTGTTTGTGGGCGATCGTGCCGAGCGAGATGTAGGTCGGATCGGCAAGCTGGCGATGATGGGTCTCGACGCAATCGCCAGCCGCGAACACGTCGGGTAGGCTGGTCTCCATCGCGCGCGAAATCGCGATCGCATCGCGCGCGCCCAAATTTGCGCCCGCCGCACGGGCAAGATCACTGTCAGGCCGGACGCCGACCGCCAGAAGGATCAGGTCGGCTTGGTGCAATCGACCGCTGGAATCCGTGAGGGACAGCGACGCCGACTCCCCGCCTGCGACCTGTTCGATCCGTTCGACGCCGACTCCTGTCTCGACGCGCACGTCATGCCGCTCGAGTTCGGTCTGGATCAGGCGCCCAAGCGACGGATCGACCGTTGGAAGGACGGTTTCGCTGCGACTGAACAGGGTGACGGCGATGCCGGTCTGGGTGAGCGCATCGGCCATCTCGATCCCGATATATCCTGCGCCGACAATGGCAGCCGTCCGAGGATGCCGGTGGGCGATGTGGTTTTTGACCGCGAAACTGTCGTCCATCGTGTGAAGCAGGAAAACGCCGTCGAGGTCGCTTCCCGGCAACGACGGCCGTATCGGGCGAGCGCCGGTCGCGATCACGAGCCTATCATAATCGATGTCCCGTTCGCGGCCGTCATGCTCGACCCGGACGCGGCGCGCGCCTGGATCGATCGATCGCGCGACATGCCGACGCCGCACATCGATCCCCGGAAATTCGGATCGGTGAGCGAGATCCCTCCAGTCTGGCGTTTCGCCGCTCAGGAAATACGGCAATCCGCAGATACTGAAATTGGGGTAATCGTCGGCGAGCAGGAGCGTGATCTCAGTATCGGGCGCCAACTCATGTGCGCGCAGGGCGGCGCTGATCCCAGCATCGCTGCCGCCGATGACGAGCAGGTGCATCGCTCCCTCCCGGTCCGCCTGTCAGGCGCGTTGCTGTGCAATGGCAATCGAAGACAGGTCCGTTGCCCGGTCGACGATGATCCCGGCCGACTTCCGCTCCGAATAGCGATCGACCAACTGGCCGGCGTGGGGGCGCATCAGCACGGTGAAGCGCACCAGCTCCTCCATCACGTCGACGATCCGGTCATAGTAGCTCGACGGCTTCATGCGACCGGCCTCATCGAACTCCTTGTAGGCCATCGCGACCGACGACTGATTGGGGATGGTGAACATCCGCATCCAGCGCCCGAGCAGCCGCAGCGTGTTGACCGCGTTGAACGACTGCGATCCGCCCGACACCTGCATGACGGCGAGCGTGCGTCCCTGCGTCGGACGCATCCCCTTCATCTCCAGCGGGAGATGATCGATCTGTGCCTTCATGATGCCGCTGACCTGGCCATGACGCTCCGGGCTGCACCAGACATGGCCTTCCGACCACATCGACAGCTCGCGCAGTTCGTGGACGGCGGGGTGATCGTCCCCTTTCACCTGATCGGGAAGCGGCAAATCCGACGGATCGAAGATGCGCGTCTCGGCACCGAAGAGCTGAAGCAATCGCGCCGCCTCCTCTACCGCCAAGCGCGAGAACGATCGCTCGCGCAATGACCCGTAGAGCAGGAGGATGCGGGGTGGTTGCGAGGCGTCGCCCATGCCCTGCGCTGGCCGGTCGACCACGAACGCCGGATCGAGCGCGGGAAAATGATCGGGGTCGGAAAGTACGCGAACGCGGGTCATGCGATGTCCTTGACGAGATAGGCGGCGCTCGCCGGGCAGAGCGAGGCGAATTGCGCGGTCGATCCGATCGAAGCGGGCGCCGATGCGCGCTCGGCCGGCCGGTAGCCGCGCGACTGGAAGAAGTCGGGCACGGTCTGGGTCAGCAAGTGCAGCCGCTCCGCAACATCCTGCCGGGCATGGGCTTCGGCACGGGCGACGAGCAGCCCGCCATAGCCCCGGCGCTTCCGGGCCGGCAGCACGACCAGCGAGCAGAGCAGGCGATCGGCGCCGGTGCCCTCAAGCCCGATGACGCCGATCGGGCCGGCATCGTCGGAGAGTGCGAAGAAGGCTCGGCCAGGATCGTCGAGATCGACAGTCGGCAACCGTGCCGCCGATAGCGCCTGCGCCAGCATGTCTTCGCTCGCGGCGACCGGGGCGAAGATCACGCGGCTCATGCAGCGGCACGCTCATACCAGCGGCGCGTGCGCTTCACGATCGAGACGACGGAGAGCATCACCGGCACCTCGACCAGCACACCCACGACCGTCGCCAGTGCGGCACCGGATTTCAGGCCGAACAGCGAGATCGCCGCAGCGACCGCCAGTTCGAAGAAGTTGGAGGCGCCGATCAGCGCGGCGGGCGCAGCGACGCACCACGCAACCCCGAACTGACGCGACAGGACGTAGGCGAGGCCGGCGTTGAAATAGACCTGGATGAGGATCGGCACAGCAATGAGCGCAATCACCAGAGGCTTGGCGAGAATCTGCTGACCCTGGAAGCCGAACAGCAGGACCAGCGTCGCGAGCAGCGCGCTCAGCGAAATCGGGCCCAAGGTCTTGAGCAGCCGATCGAGCGCGGGCTGGCCCCCGGCAGCAACCAATGACCGCCGGATCACCTGGGCGACGATCACCGGCACCACAATGTAGAGGACGACCGAAATCAGGAGCGTGTTCCACGGCACGCTGACCGAGGCGACACCGAGCAGAAGGGCGACCAGCGGTGCGAACAGGAACACCATCAGCACGTCATTGAGTGCGACCTGACTCAACGTGAAATTCGGTTCGCCATCGCACAGGTTCGACCAGACGAAGACCATCGCGGTGCAGGGCGCGGCCGCCAGCAGGATCAAGCCGGCGATGTAGGACGGGATTTCCCCATGCGGCAGCAAAGGTGCGAACAGCCAGGCGAGGAAGACCGTGCCAAGCGCGGCCATCGAGAAGGGCTTCACCGCCCAGTTGATGAACAGCGTGACGCCGACGCCCTTCCAATGCTGACGGACCGACCCGAGCGCGCCGAAGTCGATCTTCAGCAGCATGGGGATGATCATCAGCCAGATCAGCACGGCGACGACGAGATTGACGTTCGCCACCTCCGCCGACGCGATCGCCGCGAAAGCGCTGGGCAGGGCATAGCCAAGCGCGATGCCGACGACGATGCAGAGCGCGACCCACACGCTGAGGTAGCGCTCGAAGAAGCCGATGCCAGGACGGGCCGGCGTGTCGATGGTCTTGGTTGCGGTAGCCATATCGTCCTCAGGCCGTCACGCGGTTGCCCGCCTCGTCCACGACGCGCTCGCCATCTTCCTTGGCGAAGGCGCCGAGCTGCTCCGTTGGTAGGATATCGAGCACGACCTCGGACGGCCGGCACAGGCGGACGCCAAGCGGGGTCACGACTAGGGGGCGATTGATGAGAATGGGATGCTCCATCATCGCATCGACGAGCGCGTCGTCCGAAAGCGACGTGTCGCCGAGGCCCCGCTCGGCATAGGGCGTGACCTTCTCGCGCAGCAGCGCGCGGGGCGTCATGCCGGCCCGTTCGATGAGCTGAACGAGCAGCGCGCGCGACGGCGGGGTCGTCAGATATTCGACGACGTGCGGCTCGATGCCGGCGTTGCGGATCATCGCCAGCGTGTTGCGCGAGGTGCCGCATTCGGGATTGTGATAGATGATGACGTCGGTCACGCGATGGTCTCCGGTTGGGCGGCACCGATGGCGGCAAGCCGCTCCTTGAGGGCAGGTCCGCTCAGCGTATCGAGCGGCAATGACAGGAGCTGTTCTAGGCGCGCGGTGAGCACACGGGCCGTCACGGCGAAGGCGGCGTCGTTCTCGGCTTCGGTGCTGCCGGCGTCGGCAGGGTCGGGCATTCCCCAATGGGCCGTCGACGGCTTTCCCGGCCAGATCGGGCAGACCTCGCCGGCGGCGTTGTCGCAGACCGTGATGATGAAATCGAACGCGACCGCATCCTGTCCGGCGAACTCGTCCCAAGATTTCGAGCGGAAGCTCGTCGGCTCGAAGCCGTTGGCCTCGAGCCAGCGGACGGCACCCGGATTGATCTTGCCCTTGGGCTGGGAGCCGGCCGAGTAGGATTCGAGCCTGCCCTCGCCGAGCCGGCCCGCCAACGCTTCGGCGAGCACCGAGCGGGCCGAGTTGCCCGTGCAGAGAAAGAGGATCTTGCGGCTCATTGCTTCTCTCCGAGATGGCCGGCGTCCGCTGCGCAGCTCAAGGCGGACCCCACGACATTTGCCAACCGACTGCACACCTCGGGCCGCCCGTCGCAGCAATCCTCGACGAGGAAGGACAGCAACTCCGAGAAGGCGCCATAATCGGCGGAATAGATGACGGATCGACCATCGCGCCGCGAGCGGATCAGGTTGGATCGCTGGAGGATGGCAAGACTGGTCGACATCGTATTGGCAGGCGTATCGAGACGCCGCGCGATCTCACCGGCCGGGAGACCCTCTTCCCCGGCGCGCACAAGGAGCCGAAAGACGTCGAGCCTCGCGCCGTGCGCCAGCGCCGACAGAGCCTCGACCGCGTTGGGTGCTGTGAGAATACTCAACTGCCCGTCCTTAATGTTGCACTTGGGTTGTCCAGTAGAGAGCGACGCGGGCCGCCAGCTTCTGGGGTAGGGGAACATAGCCGAGCGCGGTCGCCTGCGGCTGACCCTTGAACAGGGCATATTCAAAAAGCTGGAGCAGGGCGCGCGTGCGGGTGAAATCATTCTGGTGGCGCGGCACGAGGACAAAGGTGGTCGCCGTTATCGGATAGGCATCGGCGCCAGGCGCGTCGGTCAGCACCAGATAGAAATCCTGTCCGGGATCCCAATTGGCCCCGTTCGCCGCCGCCTGGAAGCTCGCTTGGCTCGGCACGATGAAGCGTCCGGCCCTGTTCTGAACCGACGCCCAGGTCAGATGCTCGCGCGCGACATAGGCCAGCTCGACATAACCTATACTGTTCACCGTCGCCTTGACCGTCGCGGTGACGCCTTCATTGCCGTTGCCGCCGACGCCGACCGGCCATTTGACCGTCGTGCCCTCGCCGACCGTTGCCTTCCAGCGCGGGCTCTTCTTGCTCAGAAAGTCGACCCAGTTGAAGGTCGTGCCCGAGCCATCGGAGCGATGGACCACCGTGATCGGCGCATCCGGGAGCTTCGCGCCGGAATTGAGCCGGACGATCGCAGGATCATTCCAGTGCGTGATGGTACCCTGATAGATGTCGGCGAGGACGGCGCCGGTGAAGCGAAGCTGACCTGGCCGGATGCCGGGGATATTCACCACTGGCACCACACCGCCGATGACGAGCGGGAACTGGGCGAGATTCGCTTGGCGCAGCTCGGCCGGCGGCAGCGGCTTATCGCTTGCGCCGAAATCGACCTTGTGTGCCTTGATCGCCTCGATACCAGCGCCAGAGCCAACCGACTGATAGGCGATCTTCGTCCCGCCGCTGATGTGGAAGTCCGCCATATAGTCGGTCGTCCACTTGGTCAGGATCGGGGTCACGAAGGTCGATCCCGCGCCCGTCACCACCGTCGCCGGCGGTGCTTTATCCGCCATCAGCGGAATAGCCATCACCGCCAGCAGCGCGGCTCTCCGGCCGATCTTCATCGTCGCCCCCATGTCACCATCTCCATGATTCCACGAATCAGGAAATATAGAATCATGTAGCGTCGGACAAGGGGATTCGCGCCGGCTGCAAAATGGTGGACCGATCAGCCTTGGTCGTGCACCAGATCGGCCGCCAGAAGGGCGAGGAATGGCGCCTGTCCAAGTGCGCAGTCCATCGCAAGGAACGTCATCAGCCGACGCAGGCGATCGAGATTGGCGCGTTGGATCTGCTGGCGGCCGCGTCGTTCGGCGACTACCAGCTTGGCCTTGGCCAGTACGGCAAGATGGGTCGAGAACGTGCTTTGGGTGAGACCACTGGCGTCGACCAACGCTCCTGTGGAGAGGCCTTCTGGCTCGTGTTCAGCGAGGAGGCGAAAGGCGTTAAGCCGGGTGGGGTGCGCCAAGGCGGCCAACACGGCAATCGCCAAGTCCTGTTCCATGGATCGGGATTACCCGATCGCTCAAGCTTGGAAAAGAATCTTCGGTAGTTTCCAATGACGCGAGGCCCGCGCTTATTCGGGCAGAATGATCCGGCAATCTAGATTGTCGTGGCCACGTTACGTCGTGGCTTGGTGCGTCGCCAAGGGTGTGGACAATGATTGCAAGATGATGTCGGTCGATAAGACGCAGATGCTAGGCAAGCGCTTTGGTCGCTCAATCAAAACGATCGCACCGCGGACCCTGGTTAGAGAACCCCGCCCTGCCAGTTGTACGGGGGATGGCAGGGCGGGGCGGGCGTTCGTTACTGCGGGCGCTTCCCATGCTTGCGAAGCCACCCTTGTAGCTCGGCAATATCCTTTTCCTGCATAGTGATGGTCATCTGGGCCATTTGCCGTGTCTCGACATCCTTGGTGTCGCGCAAGGCGACGCGCGACATAGCGATGGCGCCGCGATGATGCTCAATCATCTTTCGGGTCCACATTTCAGCCGCATCGCCGTCTTTTGCGGCCATCATCCTTTCATGCATGTCCATCTCGGACTGTGCGTAGGGATTTCCAGCCATCATCTTTGTCATGTCGTCATGGCTCATCCCGGCCATCTGGCCGTGATCCATATCCTGCATTCCGCCCTGCTGGGCAAAGGCCGGGGCGGCAAACAATGTGAGCGCGGTAACGATCGGTGCCAAACGCATTTCAGTCTCCTGTGTTATATAGAGATCTACGTGCTTGTGCCGCGCACCCCTTATTTCATCCCGGGCATATCCTTCATCATCGTGTCATGATCGGCCGGAGCGCTCGCGACGACCGCCTTGTATTGTTCGGGAGACATGCCGGGCAGCTTGCGGATGAAAGCTACCATGTCCCAAATCAACGGATCGGGATGAGTGCGGCCCCATGCCGGCATCGCGCTGAGTTTCACGCCATGCTTGATGATCCAGAATTGCTGAGCGGGCGTCAGCCCGCGCGCTGTCGCGAGTTCCGGCGCCTGCGGGTAGAGGCCTTGGCTCATCTCGGACTTTTCGACCCCAGGCCCCAGATGGCACCCGGAGCACATCTCAGCGTAAAGACCTGCGCCCGTAGAAATACGTTGCGCCGAGCCGAGATCGGCTGGGGGTGTGATACCCCGCGCGTGCGTCTCAATCGAGCGATTGCGGAGGCTTTCCAGCACCGAATAGACCACCGGCGTGTGAGGTTCGTCCGCAGCGATATTGTAGATGCCAAGATAAATGAAAAAGGCGGCGCCTATCGCAAGCAGCACTGCTAGCGCGGCGACAAAGGGCAAGCTCGGCAGGTGCCGTCGCAAAGCAGTTCGATCCATATCGGCCGCTCCCGTTCGTTTATCGACCATCAGAACCAGATCCTCGTGCCCGCGACGAAGCTGGTCGTCTGCGGCCTTTTGCCGTCGGCACGCGTAAAGTCGGCAGTGCGGCCGGTCTGCGCGACATAGGAAACGCCGATATAGGGTGCGAATTGGCGCCTGATTTCGTATCGCAGACGGAGCCCCAGTTCGGCATCGGTCAATCCCGCGCCAAGCCGGTTTTCCGGCACATCCTGAGCCGACAGATTCAACTCTACACGCGGCTGCAGGATGAGCCTTTGGGTGATACGTTGATCGTAATAGCCTTCGAGGCGACCGAGCAGATCCCCCTTGGTCGATAGGAACAACGCACCCTCGACCTCGAACATATAAGGCGACAAGCCCTCGAACCCGACTGTCGCATAGGTCCGGTCGGGGGATGGCTGGAAATCATGGCGGACGCCCGCCTGGAGATTGAAATAGGGTCCAACCGCGCGGCTATAGAGCGCCTGCACCTCGGCGCTCTCGAGACCCCCACGAACCGCACCGTCGCCTTCGCTCTTCAACCACAGGCGATTGATGTCGCCGCCAAACCAGGCCTCGCCGTCCCAGCGATACCCATCGCGCCCCTGTCGTGCCTGAAATTCTGCGAGGTTGAACATCACCTGATGGAAAGGTTGTCCGCCCTGCTCGAACATCATGTCTTTGCGCGCCTTCGCCATCTCGGCAGGGGCGAACAGACGATCTGCATAATGATCCATCGGCGGCGCAGGTGCAGGCGCATCGCCGGCGGAAAGCGCGGTTCCGGTCTGCGCCATGCCCGGCATCGCCATCCCGGTCATGCCCGGCATGGCCTGCATGTCGTGGCCGCCCTGCTGGCCGGCAGGCATCGACATTCCCGGCATTGCCGAGTGATCCATGCCCTGCATTGGCTGAGAGGCGCCCTGAGCTTGGGTTTGGCTGCTCGGGGTCATCTGCATCCCCGGCATGGCCTTCATGCCCTCCTGAGCCCCTTGCGCGGGCCTGGATGTGTTACCGGACATATCCATTCCTGGCATCGCCGAATGGTCCATGCCGGTCATGCCCGCCATCGGCGCGGTCGATCGCTTAGCCGGTCCTGCGCGCCGCGCTGGTGGGCGTTTCCTCTTCGCAGTGTGCTTGGCCTTGGCGACCGGCTTCTTCGCGGGCATCGTCATTCCAGGCATGTTCATGCCTTGCATTGACTGCGCTGCGGCGGGACCGGCGACGACGATCGCGGCGGTGGCCACAAGGGAAAGGGTGAGGCGGCTCATGCCGCGTCTCCGCGCGGACGCACGCTCACTGTCCGCATCATCCCCGCGTGCATGTGATAGAGAAGGTGGCAGTGAAAAGCCCAATCGCCAACGGCATTGGCTGTCAGATCCCACGTCACCTTTCCTCCGGGCTGAACGATGACCGTGTGCTTGCGGGGCGCGTGGTCGCCGTGCCCGGTCACCAGCTCGAAGAAATGACCATGGATGTGGATCGGGTGCCCCATCATCGTGTCGTTGATGAGGTTGATCCGAACCCGCTCGCCTTCGATAAACGGGATCGGCTCCATCATGTCCGACATCTTCACGCCGTCGAACGACCACATGAAGCGCTCCATGTTGCCGGTAAGGTGAATGTCGAGGCTACGCGACGGCGCGCGCACGTCGGGATTGCGCGTCAGCGCCATCAGGTCGCGATAGACGAGCACCTTATGACCGACGTCCTCTAGGCCCTGACCAGGGTAGTCGGTGCGGTCCATCGGCATGGGGGCGATCGTCTGGACGCCCGGTCCTTTCTTGACCTGGGGCGCTTTGGAGAAGTCGCGCATCTTCATTGAACCCATGTTCATCGCGCCCATGCCGCCCTCCTGGCCACCCATCGCGCCGTGATCCATGGTCGCCATCCCACCGGCGCCGGCCGCCATCGCGCCGTTGTTCATGCCGGCATGGTCCATGCCCGACATCGCACTGCCGCTCGAGGCCATGCCGCCCATCGCCATCGCGCCCGTCGCCATGCCCGCACCGGGGGTGGTGAGTTTTGCGGAGGGGTTTTTCTCGGCGGTAGGATCGACGCCGCGCGTCATGCCACCCCCCGACATGTCCATTCCGTCCATGCCGCCCATCGACGACATGTCCATGCCCATGTCCTTCATCGAGGCGAGCGGGCGTGGGCGGAGCGCCGGAACCTCGGCTGCCATACCCGCGCGCGGCGCCAACGTCGCGCGTGCGAGGCCCGAACGGTCGATCGCCTCGCCGACAAGCGTATAGGCTCGATCATCGGTCGGCCTGACTATGGCGTCGTAGGTTTCGGCGACGCCAATCTGGAACTCGTCCACCTCGACCGGCACGACGTTCTGACCGTCCGCCTGGACGATGGTGAGGCGCAGGCCCGGGATGCGGACGTTGAAGGTCGTCATCGACGACGCGTTGATGACGCGCAGCCGCACGCGCTGGCCCGGCGTGAACAGCGCGGTCCAGTTGTCGCGCGGGCCGTGCCCGTTGACGAGATAGGTGTAGGCCGGGCCGGTCGCGTCGGAGATGTCGGTGGGGCTCATCCGCATCTTGCCCCAATCCATCCGCTCCTTGAGCGTCTGGTCCTTCCCCGCCAACAGACCTGCGAGCGTCTGTTGCTGATAATTGAAATAGCCCGGATTGACTTTCATGTAGCGGAAGATGGCCTCGGGGCTGATCTGGCTATGGTCCGAAAGCACGATGATATGCTCGCGATCAGACCGAACCGGATCGGCTTCGGCAGGATCGATCACGATCGGCCCATAATGCCCAAGCTGCTCCTGAAGCCCGGAATGGCTATGATACCAATAGGTCCCGTTCTGCTTGATCGGAAACTCGTAGAGGTAGCTCGATCGCGCCTTGATCCCGGGGAAGGAAATGCCGGGCACGCCGTCATATTGCGGTGGAACGAGCAGGCCATGCCAGTGGATCGAGCTGTCTTCGTCGAGATCGTTGACGACGTTGAGGCGGACATTCTGGCCTTCGCGCAGCCGGATCAGCGGCGCGGGAACGGTGCCGTTGATCCCGATCGCCTTGGACGAGCGGCCATCGATCATCATCGTCTGCCGCGCGATCCGCAGCGTGATGTCGTTGCCGGTGACGGTCGGCAACGGGGTGGTCATCCCTGCCGAGTTGGTCTGTGCCCATGCCGGCATGTACGCCGATAGCGCGAGTCCGCCCCCCGCCAGGGCGGCCCCGCGTAGCATCTGTCGGCGGTCGATGATGCGGCTCATAATGTCCCCAAGGCTCTCTGGCGGGAATGTCCCTCAAGCCTTGATACGCGGGACCGAACGCTACCCCTCAGACCCGCCCCAATTCTTCAAGAAGCTTGGCACGGGCGCGATAAAGCCTTGTTTCCACCGCCTTCTCGCTGATCGACAGGACCGCGGCCGTCTCGGCCTGGCTCAGCCCTTCGATCGTTCTCAGGACCAATGCCTCCTTCAATTTGTGCGGCAGACGGGAGATGGCTCGCATCACGCGGTCCAGCTCCTGCCGATCGCTTGTCGCCTCGTCGATCGCCTGGCTGTCGTCCGCGACCGCATGGGCCTCGGTTCCGATCGGGACGGCGAACGCCAGGAACCGGCGCACCGTCCGCTTTCTGCCCCAATCCCGGCATTTGTTGATTGCGATCGTCGCCAGCCAAGCGCGCATCGATCGATCCCCATCGTAGCGGGGCATTGCTTGGTAGGCGGCGACGAACGTCTCTTGCAACAGATCCAGCGCTTCGTCAGCCTCGCCGACACATGCGCGGACGACGCGGAATATCGATGCGCGGTGCCGACGCATGATCTCGGTAAAGGCCGCTTCGCGCCCTGCGATGCTGAGTGTTGCCAACTCCCCTTCGGATAGCGCCGTCCAGTCGAGGCTCACGCGTCAAAACTCACCGGGCGTCGTCGGTGAGCGCCTTCACCACCGCCCGGTCGAACTTTCCGGTCTGATCTGGTCGGAGAAGCTGTCGCATGGCAAAGATATGCGCGAGGGTTGCCTTTTGCAGCTCGCCCATCGCGGCGTGGCTTTGATCGACCGCGGCTGCGACCCTCGGGCCGTAGCCATGCTCAGCCTCGATAGCCGCCGCAAGCTGCGCATTGTCGGCTCTCAATTGAAGCTCGTATGCGCGCCGTTGCACCGCAAAGCGCTGTTCCAATGCGTCGAGCCGCGCCTGCTGGCCGGCGTCCAGCGCAAGCTTGTGGTGCAGCACCTCATGCAGCTCAGCGCCGGGCGCCATTCTCGGGGGGAGCAGCGCGCGGCCGACAAAGACCCCTAGGATCGCGGCGAGGAAGCAGGCACCGACACACAGCGTCAGGCGGACGCGCCCGCTCATGGCGCGCCAAGAAGCAAGGACGATGGCGCGAGCACCGACACCGGCCCGAGCGGCGCCAATGGAGACATGGCACTTGCCTCCTGTGCGGGCAGGCCCGCGCCGAGAACACCCATCACCAGCGCCGCGGCGATCGTCGTCACACCGAGACCCAGTCCGACATGCGCAACGGGCCGCGCCGCGATGCGCGCGAGCACCCTGGCCTCCACACCGTCCAGCCCGGCCGGCAGAGGCGCCTGAGCCAGCCTCGCCAACATCGCGTCAAGGTCGTCCATATCGTTCATTTCGCCTCTCTAGCATAGGTTACGCGAACGAAGCTCGTACCCCTCAAGCCCGCGTCAAGCGATCTAAGCTAGGCTATTCGGGCGACGAAAGGCGTGCACCGCGACCATCGGTGAGGGCAATCCCTTCAGGCCGCGTAGACCCAGTAGAGGGCCCGAGCGCCGAAGTAGGCCCTTGACCCTGACATGGTGTCAGACCTTACATGCTTTCGGGTCGAAGGAGTCTCGCGCATGACCGACCCTCATTTCCATCCTACCACTGGCGGCTGCGGCTGCTCGGGAGAGCCTGCGGCCAAACCCGCTGCTGTCTCATCATCCTGCTGCTCCAGCGCAACTCCTGAAACGGCGCCTGACGAGCAGAGCGGCAAGCCGGGTAGCTGCTGCTCGGGCAACCCAGGCGCTGGCGATGCGGCAAAGGTTATGGACCCGGTGTGCGGAATGACGGTCGATTCCACAACGACGGCGCACCATGCCGAGCACGACGGCCATGCTTATCATTTCTGCAGCGCGGGGTGCCGAGCCAAGTTCGTCGCCAACCCCGATGCCTATCTCGGCCACGAGCCGAAACCTGAACCTATTGCGACGCCAGGGGCGATGTGGACCTGTCCGATGCACCCGGAGATTCGCCGGGAAGGGCCGGGCACATGCCCGATCTGTGGGATGGCGCTCGAGCCGGAAGAACCGTCGCTCGACGATGCCCCGAACCCCGAGCTGGTCGATTTCACGCGCCGGTTGTGGGTGGCCGGCGCTCTGGCCGTGCCGCTGCTCATCGTTTCGATGTTCGCCGAAATGCTCGGGCTGCACGTCGTCAGCCCTGCGGCCTCGCCTTGGGTCCAGCTCGCCCTCGCCGCGCCGATCGTGCTGTGGGCGGGCAGGCCGTTTTTCGAGCGCGGATGGATATCGCTTCGCACGCGCCACCTCAATATGTTCACGCTGATCTCGATCGGAGTGGGGGCGGCCTTCCTCTACAGCCTGGTCGCGACGCTCACGCCTGGCATCTTTCCGCCGACATTCCGCATGCACGGCGGCATGGTCCCGGTCTATTATGAGGCGGCCGGGGTTGTCGTGACCCTGGTGCTGCTCGGGCAGGTGCTCGAACTGCGCGCCAGGGCTGCGACAGGACGCGCAATCCGTGCCCTCATGGACCTTGCCCCAAAAACGGCGCGCCGCCTGCGATCGGATGGTTCCGAGGAAGACGTCGACCTTGCCCAGGTAGCCGCTGGTGATCGCCTGCGGGTGCGTCCCGGCGAAGCCATCCCGGTTGACGGCGTCGTGGTCGAGGGCCGCTCGTCGGTCGACGAATCCATGCTCACGGGGGAACCCGCGCCGGTTCTGAAGGACGTCGAGGCCAGCGTCACGGGAGGCACCGTCAACGGCACGGGAAGCCTCGTCGTGGAGGCGCGTGCGGTAGGTTCGGACACTATGCTGGCTCGCATTGTCCGCATGGTCGCGGAGGCGCAGCGCAGTCGCGCGCCTATCCAGGCCGTTGCCGATCGCGTGTCGGGCTGGTTCGTGCCGCTGGTCGTGCTGATCTCGGTCGGGACGTTCGTGGTCTGGTCGCTGCTCGGCCCGGAGCCCCGCATGGGCCATGCCCTCCTCAACGCCATTGCGGTGCTCGTCATCGCCTGCCCGTGTGCGCTCGGGCTTGCCACGCCGATGTCGATCATGGTTGGCACCGGGCGCGGCGCGCATGCCGGCGTACTGGTCAAGAATGCTGAAAGCCTGCAGGCGTTCGACACAGTCGATACGTTGGTCATCGACAAGACCGGCACGCTGACGGAAGGCAAGCCCTCGCTGATCGCGGTCGAGACAGTCGGCGCGGTTGGGGAGGCCGATATGCTCGCGCTTGCCGCCGCCGTCGAAGGACAATCCGAGCATCCGCTCGCTCACGCGATCGTCGTCGCCGCCCAGGAGCGGGGGCTACACCTCGGCAAAGTCTCGGATTTCGCGTCGCAAACCGGTCTGGGTGTCAGCGCCACTATTGATGGCCGCTCGATCGTGATCGGCAACGCGGCCCAAATGGAGCGCAGTAGCGTCGATCCCAAACCGCTTGACGCGGCCGCCGAACGGCATCGCGGCGAAGGCGCGGGGGTCATGCTGGTGGCGGTGGACGGCAAGCTCGCCGGTCTGCTCGCGGTCGCAGATCCGGTACGCGCCAATGCAGGGAAAGCCATTGCCGCGCTGCGCGGGGATGGTTTGCGGGTCGTCATGCTCACTGGCGACAATCGAACGACGGCAGAGGCGGTCGCGCGCGCCGTCGGCGGTCTCGACGAGGTGCGTGCCGATCTCCGGCCAGAGGACAAGGCGCGCATTATCGGCGAGCTGAAAGCGAGCGGTGCAAAGGTCGCGATGGCCGGCGACGGCATCAACGACGCCCCGGCACTTGCCGCGGCTGACGTAGGCCTTGCGATGGGCACCGGCACGGACGTGGCGATCGAAAGCGCAGGCATGACGCTCACCCGCGGCGACCTCTCGGCGATCGTTCGCGCACGCAAGCTCGCACGCGCAACGATGCGGAACATCCGGCAGAACCTGTTCTTCTCGTTTCTCTTTAACGGGATCGGCGTGCCGCTTGCGGCGGGCGTTCTGTATCCGGTCGCCGGCATCCTGCTCTCGCCGATGCTGGCAGGCGCGGCGATGGCTTTATCGTCCTTCACGGTTGTGCTCAATGCGCTGCGACTTAATGCTGTAAAGCTATGAATATCGGAGAAGCTTCGGTCGGAAGCGGCGTCTCGCATCGCATGATCCGTCATTATGAAAAGATCGGACTTGTACCCGCGCCATCCCGTCGCGGTAGCTACCGCGACTATGCCGACGCCGATGTTCATCGCCTGCGGTTCATCGCCAACGCGCGCGACCTTGGCTTTCCGATCGAAGAAATCCGTACCCTGCTGGGCCTTTGGTCGGATCGCGGCCGGTCAAGCGCGGAAGTGAAAGCGCTCGCAAAGGCCCGGGCGGCCGAGCTTGGACGCAAGGCGCTCGCCCTGGACGAGATGCGGCGTTCGCTCACGGCGCTCGCATCAGCCTGTCACGGCGATGATCGTCCGGAATGCCCGATTATCGAGCGGCTGGCGAAGCGATGTGCCGGTTGACGCAGCATCGGCGGATGCCAATTGTCTCAAGATATGCTGCCATCTATTCGATCGGCGTTCGAGAAGTCTCGGATGCGCCTTCACAGGTCATCTTTGCACGATTGTCGTTGACGAAGACGCCTCCGACACGCAGGCTACCTCAGCAATGAAGCGCGTCCTTGCCTTTCTGCTCCTCTTTGGAGCTATGGTCGGCTTGTTCGGTCAGGAGATGGCGTACGCCTCGGGCGTCAGCACCACCCAAGCGTCGTCGCATAGCGAGATGATGCCGGGCTGCACGATGCCGGTGGCCGATCAGAAACACGACAAACCCTGCAAGGGCCTGACGCTCGAGTGCATCGCCGCGATGGGCTGCACCATTCCTCTCGCCCATGCCGATGAACCGGCTGGGATCGAGCCCATTGCCCTCGCGCGCATTGCGCCGGTCGCAACTGCGACGAAGCGGCTCACCGGCCTTCGCGTCCTTCCCGAACCGGAACCACCGACCGTCCTGATCTGATCTCGCACGCACCGCGTGAGTGCTGACGTCCGCCCGGCAATCTGCCGGACAGACCGAACCTCGAACGCGTCGGAATACCCGAATCAGATTGGATTTCACGATGAAGAACATGCTTTTCGCAGGCATTGCGGCTGCCACTCTTATTGCGTCTGCCGCTTCCGCCCACACCGCCGCGCCTGGAGAGACCGCCGGCCATTGGGAATGGCAGTCCGCCCCGCAATATGGGCCGCGCGCGACATTGACTGGCGCGCGCCGCGTCTGGATCGCCGATCCGACTGCTACGGCTGCCCGCGACTGCGGTGACATGGCCAAAAGTATGTCATCGGCAGACTGCATGGCGATGATGGACGCCGCGACGGCAACGCCCGCCAAGGGCTAGCCGCCAATGGTCCGGATGGGCGGCACCGCTGCCCATCTGGCCTTTGCTTACGCACCATTCACATTCGGAGTGCGCCATGCGCCGATCCCTGTTCTTGCTCTGCGTCCTGTTGCCAACAGCGGCGACGGCAGCACCGCTCACCTTCGATGCCGCGCTCAAACGCGCCCGCGCGGACGCCCCTTCGCTCAAAGCCAAGGCGCTCGGCGCCGACGCGGCGCGATCCTCGCGCGGCGCGGCCGGTTCCCTTCCCGCTCCGACGCTCGCCGTCGGCGTCGACAGCTTTCCCATATCCGGGCCTCTGGCCTTCGAACCCGGCCGCGATAATTTCACATGGGGGCGGGTCGGCGTGTCGCAGGACATCCCCAACCTGGCCAAGCGCCATGCGGCGCAGGCCCGCGCCGATACCGACATTGCGGCGGCTGATGCGGGGACGGCCGTCGAAGCTCGCACCGTCGAGGTAAATACCGCGCTGGCCTGGATCAATCTGGCCTACGCCGAAAAGCGCTTGTCAGCTCTCGATGACGTACTCGGGCGGCTTCAGCATATCGTGCAAAGTTCTACCGGCTCTGTCGCATCGGGCAATGCCCGACCGGCGCAGACGCTCGCCGGACAGCAGGCGATCGCGGCGATGCAGGATCGGCGGAGCGAGGTCGAATCCTCAGTGGCACGGGCGCGTGCCATCCTGACCCGCTGGACCGGCGACCCCAACCCGCAGGTGGTCGGTGCGATCCCCGATTTCCCGGTCGACGCCGCGACATTGCGGTCCGCGCTCGACCGCCATCCAACGCTTCGTATGGCCGATGCGGAAACCGCCCAGGCCGACGCGGACGTCCGCTGGCGACGGCAGACCGGCGTCCGGACTTTGGCGTCAACGTCGCCTATCAGCACCGCGACCCGCGCTTGGGCGATTATGTCTCGGCTGGTGTCACGATCGGCCTCCCGATGTTCACCCGCCATCGGCAGGACTCGCAGATATCGGCGAAGGAAGCCGACGCTGCACGGTTGCGATCCGAACAGGAGGCGGCGCGGCGCGCACTCGCCAGCGATCTCGATTCCGACCTCGCCGATCACGTCATGCACCACGACCAATGGATGCGCGCGCGCGATACGCTGCAACCGCTCGCCGAACAGCGTGTGAAGCTCGAGACGGCGAGCTATGCGGCGGGACGCGCCAGCCTCGCGGACATCGCCGACGCGCATGCCGCGCTCGCCGACGCGATCCTCACCACGCTCGACCGCGAGGCGCTGGTCGCCGCCGATGGCGCGCGCCTTGTCCTCACCTATCGGAGCGACGCACAATGACCCCCCACGATCTGGTGCCCCGCACGCCGGCTGGACGGTTGGCGGTGCTTGCCATCATCGCCAGCGGCGCGGTCGGCTTCGGCGTTGCCCGGCTGACCGAGCATCCCGAAATTCCGCCCCAAGCGGCCGCAGGCAGCGCGAAGCCGGTGCTCTACTGGTATGATCCGATGACGCCATCCCAGCATTTCGACAGGCCGGGCAAGTCGCCTTTCATGGATATGCAGTTGGTGCCGAAATATGCCGACGAGGCGGGAGCGGCGACATCGCCGGGCGTCGCGATCGATGCGGGCGAACTCCAGCGGCTCGGCGCGCGGATCGTCACCGTTGAGCAGGGATCGTTGTCCTCGGGCACGACCGCAACGGGCAACATCGACTTCAACCAGCGCGATGTCGCGATCATCCAGACGCGCAGCGGCGGGTTCGTCCAGCGCGTCTACGCGCGCGCGCCAGGCGACATCATCGCAGCAGGCGCGCCGATCGCCGACGTTCTGGTCCCCGAATGGGCCGGGGCGCAGGCAGAGTATCTGGCGGTTCGGCGGATCGGCGATCCGGCGCTGACCAGGGCTGCGCGCGAACGCATGGCATTGCTCGGCATGTCGCCGGGGCAGCTCGCTGCCATCGATCGGGACGGCCGAACACACAATGTGACGACGATCAGCAGTCCGGTCGGTGGTGTCATCAAGACGCTCGGCGTGCGTGCGGGGATGACGGTCGGCCAAGGCATGACGCTCGCCGAGGTCGATGGTCTAAGCACGGTCTGGCTGAATGCCGCTGTCCCAGAGGCGATCGCAGGCCGGCTTCGCGTCGGGTCGGTCACGACCGCCACCCTCGCGGCTTTCCCCGGCGAGACGTTCAAAGGACGAATCACCGCGATCCTGCCCGAGGCGGACGCGACGAGCCGCACGCTCACGGTACGGATCGAGCTGCCCAACAAGGGCGGTCGCCTGCGGCCGGGCATGTTCGCGACCGTTTCGCTCAGCGACGGCGCACGCGATGCCCTGCTGGTCCCCAGTGAGGCCGTGATCCGCACGGGCACGCGCACGCTCGTGATGTTGGCCGGCGATGGCGGCCGCTTCCGCCCGGCCGAAGTCCGTACCGGTGTCGAGAGTGGCGACAAGACCGAGATCCTCGCGGGCCTGCAAACCGGCGAAAGGATCGTCGCCTCCGGGCAGTTCCTGATCGATTCCGAGGCGAGCCTGTCGGGCATCGCTGCACGACCGATAGGCGGCGATGCGCGGCCTGCGGGCAAAGCTGCGCCCGGTCCTGTCGCCAGCTCGGCCAAAGCTGCCGCACCGACCTATCAGACCACCGGCGTGATCGAGGCGATCGACGCCGGCTCAGTCACCTTCTCGCACCAGCCTGTCCCGGCACTGGGCTGGCCGGCGATGACGATGGCCTTCCATGTCGCCGACCCGGCCATCATCCGAGGCTATAAGCGCGGCGAAACGGTGCGGTTCGCGTTCGATCAGCCCAACGACAATCCGACGCTTCGGAGCATGTCGCGCGAGGCGGGCAAATGATCGCCGCCATCATCCGCGGCTCCGTCCGCAACCGGATGTTCGTGGTGCTCGGCGCGATCGCGCTACTGATCGCGGGACTCATCGCACTGCGCTCGACGCCGGTCGACGCGCTTCCCGATCTCTCCGACACGCAGGTCATCATCCGCACGAGCTGGCCCGGGCAAGCGCCGCAGATCGTCGAGAACCAGGTCACCTATCCGCTGACCACGACGATGCTGTCGGTGCCCGGCGCCCGGATCGTGCGCGGCTATTCCTTCTTCGGCGACAGCTTCGTCTATGTGCTCTTCGAAGACGGCACCGACCAATATTGGGCGCGCTCGCGCGTGCTCGAATATCTCAATCAGGTGCAGCGCCAGCTTCCCGAGGGTGCGAAAAGCGCGCTCGGGCCAGACGCCACAGGGGTCGGCTGGATCTACGAATATGCGCTCGTCGATCGCACCGGCCGGCATGATCTGGCCCAGCTCCGATCGATCCAGGACTGGTTTCTGCGCTTCGAGCTGAAGACCATCCCCGACGTCGCCGAGGTGGCGAGCATCGGCGGGATGGTGAAGCAGTATCAGGTGCTGCTCGATCCGGTGAAGCTCGCGGCGTTCGGTGTGACCCACGCGCAGGTCGTGGACGCGCTCAAGAATGCTAATCAGGAAACGGGTGGGTCGGTGCTCGAACTGGGCGAGGCCGAATATATGGTGCGCGCCTCGGGCTATCTGAAGACGCTCGACGACTTTCGCGCCGTGCCGCTCAAGGTGGCCGGCGCGGGCGTCCCCATCACGCTCGGCGACGTCGCCACCATCCAGACCGGTCCCGAGATGCGCCGCGGCGTAGCGGAATTGAACGGCGAGGGCGAGGTCGCTGGCGGCGTCGTCATCCTGCGCTCGGGCAAGAACGCCCGCGACGCGATCGTCGCGGTGAAGGCCAAGCTTGCCGAGCTGAAGAAGAGTCTGCCGCCCGGTGTCGATGTCGTCACCACCTATGATCGCTCCCAGTTGATCGATCGTGCGGTCGAGAATCTGCGGGGCAAGCTGATCGAGGAGTTTATCGTCGTCGCCCTCGTCTGCGGCCTTTTCCTCTGGCACGTCCGCTCGGCGCTGGTGGCGATCCTGACGCTACCGCTGGGCGTGCTGGCCGCCTTGCTCATCATGCGGGTTCAGGGGGTGAACGCCAACATCATGTCTTTGGGCGGGATCGCGATCGCGATCGGGGCGATGGTCGACGCCGCGATCGTGATGATCGAGAACGCCCACAAGGCGATCGAACGCTGGACGCATGAGCATCCTGGCGAGACGCTGGCGGGAGAGACGCGCTGGCAGGTGATCACGCAAGCCGCCGTCGAGGTCGGGCCGGCACTGTTCTTCAGCCTCGTCATCATCACCCTGTCCTTCGTCCCCGTGTTCAGTCTCCAGGCGCAGGAGGGACGGCTGTTCGCGCCGCTCGCCCTCACCAAGACCTATGCGATGGGGTCGGCGGCGATCCTCTCGGTGACGTTGGTGCCGGTGCTGATGGGTTGGCTGATCCGGGGTCGCATTCCGGCCGAGCAGGACAACATCGTCAATCGCGGCCTGACCCGCGCCTATCGGCCTGCACTTGATTGGGTGATGCGACGGCCCAAGCTCACGCTGATCATCGCGGCGCTGATGCTGCTGACGACGGCCTGGCCGCTATCGCGGCTCGGCGGCGAGTTCATTCCTGCGATGGACGAGGGCGATCTGCTCTACATGCCCTCGGCGCTGCCCGGCATCTCGATCGACAAGGCGTCGGCGTTGCTTCAGCAGACCGACCGGCTGATCAAGACCGTCCCCGAGGTCGCGACCGTATTCGGCAAGGCAGGCCGCGCCGAGACGGCGACCGATCCGGCGCCGCTCGAAATGTTCGAGACGACGATCCAGTTCAAACCCCGCGACCAGTGGCGGCCCGGCATGACGCCGGCCAAGCTTGTTGACGAGCTGGATCGCACGGTGCGCGTGCCCGGCCTCACCAATGTGTGGGTGCCGCCGATCCGCAACCGGATCGACATGCTCGCGACGGGCATCAAGAGCCCGATCGGGGTCAAGGTCTCAGGCAGCGATCTGGCCGAGATCGACCGCATTGCCGGCGACGTCGAACGGGTCGCGAAGGCGGTGCCGGGGGTCAGCTCCGCGCTCGCCGAACGCCTGACCGGCGGTCGCTATGTCGATGTCGATATCGACCGGGCGGCAGCGGCGCGTTTCGGCCTCAACATCGCCGACGTCCAGCAGATCGTGTCGGGCGCGATCGGCGGCGAGACGATCGGCCAGACCGTCGAGGGGCTGGCACGCTACCCGATCAGCGTTCGCTACCCACGTGAGCTTCGCGACAGTCTCGAAGGCTTGCGGACGCTTCCGATCGTCACGCCATCAGGCCAGCAGATCACGCTTGGCACCGTCGCCAGCGTGCGGATCGCCGATGGGCCGCCGATGCTCAAGACCGAGAATGGACGCCCCTCGACCTGGGTCTATGTCGATGTGCGCGGGCGTGACCTCGCTTCGGTGGTCGGCGACCTTCGCGCGGCGGTCGGCAGACAGGTCCGCCTCAGCCCCGGCGTCTCGATCGCCTATTCCGGGCAGTTCGAATATCTCCAACGCGCCGAAGCCCGGCTGCTGCTGGTCGTGCCCGCCACGCTCGCGATCATCTTCCTGCTGCTCTACCTGACCTTCCGGCGCTTCGACGAGGCGGCGCTCATCATGGGCACCTTGCCTTTTGCGCTGACCGGCGGGATCTGGACGCTCTACCTGCTCGGCTACAACCAGTCGGTCGCGACCGGCGTCGGCTTCATCGCACTCGCGGGCGTCTCGGCCGAGTTCGGCGTCGTGATGCTGATCTACCTGCGTCAGGCACTAGCGGCACGCGGCGCCGATCCGGACGGAAGCCAAGTCGAGGAGGCGATCCGCGAGGGCGCACTGCTCCGAGTCCGGCCCAAGGCGATGACGGTCGCCGTGATCGTCGCGGGTCTGCTGCCGATCCTGCTTGGCCATGGCGCGGGTTCGGAGGTCATGAGCCGGATCGCCGCGCCGATGATCGGCGGGATGCTCACCGCGCCCTTGCTCTCGATGTTCGTGCTCCCCGCCGCCTTCCTGCTGCTCAGACGACGGCGCGGCCAATCCCGTTCGTTCACCACCCCAGCCCAGCAAAGGAATGACGCATGAAGACATACCATTATATCACTGCCCTATCAGTGGCCTTCTTCGCAGCACCCGTACTCGCACAAAGCATGGCGGGAATGCCCGGCATGGCGAGCAAGGCCACGGTGGCAAAAACCGGCAAAGGCGTCGGCGTCATCACTGCCCTCGATCCAAAGGCGGCGAAGATCACCATCAAGCACGGCCCGATTCCTAGTGTCGGCTGGCCCGCGATGACGATGACGTTCTCGGCGAATCCACCAACACTCCTCAAAGGGCTCAAGCCCGGTGAAAAAATCGGTTTCGATGTAACCACGCACGGTGCGACTGCCGACGTAACGGCGGTTCGCGCTCAATAATTAAGTTCGGACAGTTTCCGTGTCCGGTTTCTTCATGGGGGAGGCACCGCTCAGTGGCAGGGCGGTGCCTGTTCATGTCGGAACCCACCCGCGCCAGGGATCACGCCAATGTGAGAAACACAAACGCACTCAAGCCGGAGAGTATGCAATAGGCTGCGAAGGGGTCGAAGGCCTTGATCTCGTGCGCGCGGAAAAAACGCATCAACGCGGCTACACTCGCATATGCAACGATGCCCGCGACAACACCCGCTTAGACCGCTACGCCGTTGAACGCGCCGCTTTGATGCAACAGCTTCGGTGCTTCCAGAACGCCTGCCCCCAAAATGATGGGCGTGGCGGTGAGGAATGAGAAACGGGCGGCGTCCTGATGGTTCAAACCCGCCAGATAGCCGCCTGACATGGTTGCGCCCGAGCGGGACATGCCGGGGATGAGCGCCAGGCATTGCCATAGTCCGATTGACAAAGCGTCGCGCCAGCGCAACTGGCCCAGGGTGCGTGCTTCCTTCGCTTTCCAGCGATCGGCGGCAAAGAGCATCGAGCCATTAACGACGAGAAATGCCGCCGCGAAGCGTGGCGAGCCGAACCCGTTTCGCAGCAGGTGTTCGAACAGGAAACCGACCACCAGCGCCGGGAGCGTCGCTACGATCACGAGACAGAGCACGCGACGCTCATGAGCTGCAACCGGACCGTGGCGCACAAGCACCGCGGTTGCGAAATCATACCAATCGCGCGCAAAATACAGCAATAACGCGACCGCCGTCCCCAGATGCATGACGACCAAGAACGGCAAAAATCCCGGCGAATGCTCGTCGATATTCCAACCGAGCAGCGCGGGTAGAATGACCGCATGACCAAGGCTGGACACGGGAAACAACTCGGTCACGCCCTGCACGATGGCAAGAATTATGGCTTGAAGCGCGGTCATCTATCGCACCCTGCAGGCGTGGGCGACAGGCATCGCCCTCCTGAGGGTGGCCATCGCGCACCACAAGGAAGGATGGCCACGCGCGCTATGTCGAGCGTCTGTCATCCCGCGCTACGTCGCCGATTGAGCGTGAATCCGATGACGATCGCAACAATCATCAGGATTTGCGCGCCGATGGATTGGAGGGTGGGGAAGACCCCCAGGATCGTCACGCGCGGCCACTGTGCCAAGGGCGCGATATCGATGATCCCGGCCTCCTGCAGTGCCGCTATCCCCTTGCCCGCGAGGACTACGGTCAGGACCGCCATGAGCCACGCGCTGTAAGAGAAGAATTTCGCGATCGGCAACTGCCGGCTGTAGCGCAGCATCACCCAGGCAATCATCCCGAGCAGAACCACCGCTGAGCCCGCGCCCGCGAGCAGAATGCCGCCGTTGCCTTGCGTCCAGAGCGCTGCGTAGAACAGGATCGTTTCAAAGACTTCCCGATAAACCACGACGAAGGCCAGCCCGAACAACAGCCAGGCCGACTGGCCCGACAGCGCTTTGGACATCTTCTCGCGAATGTAGCGCTGCCAATGATCGGCTTGGGCTTTGCCATGCATCCAAATCCCGACCGACAGCAGAACCATGGCGGCGAAGATTGATCCAAAACCTTCTGTCAATTCGCGGCTCGCGCCGCTGATACCGATGACGTAGGTCGCGACAGCCCAAGTCACCGCGCCTGCGGCAAGTGCTCCGATCCATCCCGCATGAACATAGGGAAGAACGTCGTCGCGTTCGGCTTTCCGCAGAAACGCGATCATCGCGACGACGATCAGAAGGGCTTCGAGACCCTCGCGGAGCAGGATGGTAAAGGCGCCAAGAAAGGTTGAGGCCCTGCTGGCGGCATCCGGCGACAGCGCGGTGTCGGCATCGTCGAACAGACTGTTCAAAACCTGGACGCGTGTCGTGATCCCGTCCGCCGCATCGCCGCGTTGCATCGCCGCACGCAACTCCCCCATGCCGCCCTCGATCCGACCCATCAATGTCGCATCGCGGGCGGTCAACATCGGTTCAAGAGGCTCAAACCCGTCAAGATATGCGGACAATGCGAGGTCTTTGGCAGCACCGCGATTTCCCATTCGATATGCCGTCAGAGCCTGCGAAAGCTTGGTACGCGCAACCGCTAGTGAACTCGGCGCTGCCTGAACGACGGCATCAGGATGACGCCGCAAATAGGCGATGACCGCATCCGCCTTTTCTTTTCCCATCGTTGTGGCGAGCGTAGCGGGGGTCAGCCCGGCCAGGCTCGTGAGATCCGGAATGCGCTGGTGTAGCGCCGGATCGGTCTTCCAAAGCCTCTCCCCCTCCTTTGCGGCGGCGTCAGAGAAGGCAAAATGGCCGGCATAGAAAGCGAGTGCCCAACGGTCGTCGTTCGACAGGGCATCGAAGCTCTGCATGGCTGTTCCATCGATGCCTTGGCTAATGACCTGGTAGAGCGCGAAAGCGCTGCGTTGCCGGGCACGCTCGACATTGGTGAACGCGATCGGCGGCGTCGTCAGTTTGGCGGCGTTGGGGCCGTGGCCATCGCCGGCAAGGCCGTGACAGGCCGAGCAATTTGCGGCGAACAAGGTTTCGCCGCGCGCAAAGGTCGGTGCATCAGCCGGAGCGAGAGGAACCGGATAGGCCTTGAGCAGATCGGCCGCGAGCCCATGCGCGAGTGCAGCCACCTGATCCGGCGTTCCTTTGCTCGCCACGACCGCCTGCAAGGCTCGTGCTCTTCCTTCGAGCTGATCGCGTGCCGGGTTGGTGGGCAGGGACGCAATGCGACTGGAGACCGATGCGGAAAACTCGGTCATTTCTGCGTACTCAGATGCACTCTTGATCGACCCGCCCGAGACGGCGCCACCATAATCGACCGCCATATAATCGAGCAGGCGCCAGGCTGTTTGCACGTCGGTCACATCCGCCGATGCGGGCGCGGGGAATATGAAGAGCAGGCTTGCGGCCAGGGCGAACAGCAGGGCCTTCAAGGCATACGAAAGGCGGGACATCGGACGAAGCGCTTTCTGGATCAGCTGGCGGATTTAAGCTCGCGGCGGCTGTCGCTCACGATCTCGAAGGCGGAGTGTAGGAAAAGCAGAGCGATGACGCCGGCAACGGCAAGATCCGGCCAGGCTTTCCCCGTCCAAGCGACAAGGCCGGCCGATAGAATGACAGCAATGTTCGCGACGGCGTCGTTTCGGCTGAAGAGCCATATCGCGCGAACATTAGCATCCCCGTCGCGGAACCGAGCCAACAGCAATGCCGAACCGATATTGATGGCCAGCGCAATCAAGCCGATCGTGCCCATGAGCCCCGCCTCCGGCAGGGTCGTATGAAATGCTCGCCACAGTGCGAAACCGATCACGCCGAGCCCCAAGGCGCCGAGGAACAGGCCTTGCGTCAGCGCCACCTGCGATCGGGCTCGTGCCGACCAGGCAAGAGCCATCAGGCCGATCAGACTGATCGAGCCGTCGCCCAGGAAATCGAGAGAGTCCGCTTTGAGCGCCTGACTTCTCGCAACGAACCCGCCGACCAGTTCGATGGCGCCAAACCCAAGATTGAGGATGACAACGAGCAGCAGTGCGCGGCGGTACGCCGGATCGTGCTGCGCGCGCTTGGTATCGCCATGGCAGGAGCAAGATGTGGTAGGTTCGGCCATGCCTCTCCTCTACAAGCTCTAGTTACTGTAGGATCAAGCATTTTCTTGCAATGAGTTCGCAGTAGCAGATTCGAGGAGCCGAGATGGTCAAGGCAATGATGATCGGGCAGCTTGCACGGGAAACCGCGACGAAGGTGACGACGATCCGATTCTATGAGGAGATCGGCCTGCTGCAGCCGGCCGTGCGCAACCCGTCGGGTCGGCGCACCTACAGGGCGTCGGATGTCGAACGCCTTCATTTTGTTCGAAATGGCCGGCGGCTTGGATTCTCGATTGAGGAAATGCGATCCTTGATTGCGCTTGCCGACAAGCCGGAGGAAGATTGTGCGGCAGCCGCCGCGATAGCAGCCCGACACCTCGCCGACGTCGAGGTGCGCCTTACCCAACTCAGTGCGCTCAGAGATCAGCTAATAGTCATGACAGAGAGTTGCGACCGGTCTCGCATGGCGGACTGCCGCGTCATCCAGGCAATAACCGAATGCGGAAAGCTTTGACGTATTGAGGTCAGCCAAAAAGTGCCGATACGACTTGACGATCGCAAACAGGAAACTGGTGACTTCAGTCGTTTAACTGCGCCTTGTCTCTTTGGAACTTGCAGGAGCATAGCTAACAGCTGGCTTCTCGAAGCAATTGACAAGGGATGTCGCTTTCAATCGCTCTCGGCTTGGATACGAGACGGATTCCTACACCTCGGCCGAGCCATTGCGTTCTGCGTCCTGCGGAGCAAAGGCCTCCAAAACCCTGCACTCGGCGACCGTACCGCCCGAGCATGTTGACACCACCGCTGCAAGCTCGCGGCGCAGCGCCGTGAGATCGGATATCTTCCGGTCTATCTCCGCGAGATGCTCGGTCGCCATGACGTCGGCCGAATGGCAGTCGTTTTCTTTCTGTGCGGCAAGATCGAGTAGCGCCCGCACCTGGTCGAGAGAAAAGCCCAGCGCTCGGGCTCGCCGGATGAAGCGAAGACGCTTGAGGTCGTCGGTAGCGTAGAGGCGGTAATTCCCTTCGGACCGAGCCGGCGTGCCAAGAAGGCCAACCTTTTCGTACCAGCGGACGGTCTCCACCTTCGTTTCCGTCTCCTTGGCGAGATATCCGATCGTCAGCTTATGCGACATAGCGCTTGACCCTGTAGTGGCTTCAGGGTGCATAAGCATGTCCATCAGATAAGTCGAGGATTCGCGTTGGACGATTGTTGCTCACGGAAAGGCGAGACGCTGGACCTGCTCGCGCAGGGCGACCAGCGTCGCGTCCTCGTGACCGTAATGACCGTCAACCTCATGATGTTCGTCGCCGAGTTCGGTGCCGGCGTCTTCGGTCAGTCGAGTGCGCTGATGGCCGACTCTGTCGACATGCTCGGCGATGCCTTCGTGTATGCGCTCAGCCTCTATGCTCTGTCGCGCGGACCGCGCTGGGAGGCGGGTGCCGCGCTGACCAAGGGTCTCATCATCCTCGGGTTCGGCCTGCTCATCATTGGACAGTTGATCTTCAAGATCAGCAGTGGGGTTACGCCATCGAGCGGGATCATGATGCTGTTCAGTTCGATCGCGGTGGTTGCGAATGGCTTCTGTCTCACTTTGCTGTGGCGGTTCAGGAAGCTCAACGTCAACATGAGTTCGACCTTCGAATGCTCGCGCAATGATGTCCTATCGAACTTCGGTGTCCTGATCGCAGGCATGCTGGTCGGGCTACGCGTCGG
>BACX01000293.1 GCA_000333335.1 Sphingomonas-like bacterium B12
GGGCAGCGACCCTGCTCAGTTGCCGATCAGGAAACCGGGTTCGTGCTTTTGCGGACCATTGGATTGCGGGATCGAGAGGCCTGCGTCCGGCCTCCTACCGGCGATCGACGCCGGAGTCCGACGGCGCGGCGATCAGACGACAATGGTCCGCGAAAGCACGAAAGGCTCCAACCTATTCGGGTGCGATCAGCCAGGGCGAGGCGAGAAGATAGTCGCCGACCGCCGCCTCGATGTCGGGCCAGCGGTGAAGCGCGTGGTCGGGATGACGCCTCTGCGCCCGCGTGATCGTGCCGCCGATCGCGAGGGCGCCCTGCCAGAAGCAAAGCGCACGCGGTATCCACAGGTCGGGTTTGGTCGGCGCGATCCACCCATGCTCGTCGGGGTCGGCCCAGCCGGTGTTGCCGAACAGCCAGGCATGGCGCTCGCCATCGGGAGGCGGCTCGGCACGCGCTTCGGTCCTGACCGCCTCGTCGAGGAGCGCGATCACGGTATCGCGGTCCGGCGCACCTTGGCTGATCATCCCGTCTCCCTCGCGCGGCCACCTAGAAGATGTTGCTCTGCCCCCCGATCGCGATCCGGAACGGCGGGGGCGTCACCTTCGATGCCGTTATCTTCTCATAGCTGAAGGCAAGCAAGCAGCCGACCCGATTGAGCAGCTCCTCGGCCGATGTGACGACATTGGCCATCCGCGCGACCGACTTGTGATGGTAGATGTCGTTACGAGCTTCCCGCACGACGCGGAACTTGGCCTTGAAGCCGTTGAGCGTGATCGATTTGCCGAGCAGCGGCGAGAACACGCCCCAATGGGTCGCGATCAGGTTCTGGATATGGGAGAGATCGCACAGCTCGGTGAAGGCATAGCCGTCGACGGTCGGACCGAGCAGGTCTTTCGTCA
>BACX01000292.1 GCA_000333335.1 Sphingomonas-like bacterium B12
GCACGCATGGTTATGCCGATCGTGTTGGGCGGCACCGCGATCATGGTCGTCTACGTGCTCGACTGGTTCCCGACCTGGAGCGCGCTGAAACAATATGGGCTGGTCGCCGGAACCTTGGTGCTGAGCTACAAGGCGCCGGACATCTGGTTGAAGAACACGATCACAAAACGCTCGGCCGAGATCCGCAAGGGCCTGCCGGACGCGCTCGATCTGCTGGTCATTTGCGCCGAAGCCGGCCTGACCGTCGACGCCGCCTTCAATCGCGTGTCGAAGGAACTGGGCAAGGCCTATCCCGAGCTTGGCGACGAATTCATGCTGACCGCGATCGAGCTGGGCTTCCTGACCGAGCGCCGCCAGGCCTTCGAGAACCTCTCGACCCGCGTCGCGCTCGATTCGGTGCGTGGCGTCGTCACCACGATGATCCAGACCGAGAAGTACGGCACCCCGCTCGCCTCGGCGCTGCGCGTGCTATCGGCCGAATTCCGCAACGAGCGCATGATGCGCGCCGAGGAAAAGGCCGCCCGACTGCCGGCGATCATGACGGTGCCGCTGATCCTCTTCATCCTGCCGGTGCTGTTCGTGGTGATCCTCGGGCCGGCGGCCTGCTCGATCAGCGACGCGATGTCCTCGGGCAAGATGGGCTGATCCACCGGAGGGGGCGACGGAACGCCGTCGCCCCCTCGTCGGTTCTGCCTCCGTAACAAGAGGAGGCTGCCATGGGCTTCACCCCCAACCAGTGGGCGATCGTCGCCCTCGTGCTCATCCTGGGCTGGCTGTTCGGCCTGCTGTCCCGCTCCGGCGGAGCGAAGTGGCGGCGCGCCTATAATGACGAGGTCGCCGCGCGGAAAGACGCCGAGGCGCAATTGGCCGCCGCTCGTGAGCGCAATGCCGAGCTGGAGCGGCAGGTCGCGGGCCATACGATCGTGCCGGGTACGGCCGGCGCGATCGGCGCTGCGGCCGCCGGGAATCGCGACGACCTTGCTCTGATCCGGGGCGTCGGGCGGACCGGCGAGACCGGCCTCAACGAAGCCGGCATCCACCGTTATCGCCAAGTCGAGGATCTATCGGACGGCGACGCCGCGACGCTCGAAAGCCGGCTCGGCCGAAGAGCGCA
>BACX01000291.1 GCA_000333335.1 Sphingomonas-like bacterium B12
GATCCTGAGACAACGCGCCACGGCGCCGCCGGCACCACGCTGGCCGCTGTCCTGGCCCTGGGCCTTGCCGCGATCCCCGCGGCACCGGCCTCCGCCAAATGGCAGCCGGCCGCCAAGCGCGCCAAGGTCGCCCGGGCCTCCGCCCCGGCCGCCGCGCCGCTCACCGGCCAGTCGATCACGCTTTCGACCGGCCGTGGCCAGCTGATCACGCTGCCCCGCGCCATGAGCGATCTGTTCGTTGCCGATCCGGGTATCGCCGACGTCCAGGTCCGCTCGCCCACCCGCCTTTACGTGTTCGGCAAGGGCGCCGGTGAGACGACGCTGTCCGCGACCGCTAAGGATGGCTCGGTCGTGTTCTCGGCGACCGTCCGTGTCGGCACCAACATGGGCAACGTCCAGCAGATGCTGAAGGTCGCCATGCCCGAAGCGCAGATCACCGCGACGCCGATGAACGGCGTGGTGGTGCTGACCGGCACCGTGCAGGCACCCGACGACATCGAGGAGGCCAGCCGCCTCGTCACCGCGTTCGTCGGCAAGGACGTGCAGGTGGTCAGCCGCCTGAAGACGGCGACGCCGCTGCAGGTCATGCTGAAGGTCCGCTTCTCGGAAGTCAGCCGCGATCTGTCGAAGAACATCGGCTTCAACATCCTGACCCAGGATCATTCCGGCGGGTTCCTCTTCGGTGCTACTCAGGGAAATCCGGGCACGATCTCGAGCACGACGAACGCGAACGGGTCCACCAGCACGGTCTACAACATGCTGGCCAATGCCGCCGGATCGACCCGCTTCGGCCTCGCAGGCCACATGTTGGGCCTCGACATCCTGACCGCGCTCGATCTCGCCGAGACCGATGGTTATGCGACCACCCTCGCCCAGCCGACGCTGACGGCACTCTCGGGCGAAACCGCCAGCTTCCTGGCTGGTGGTGAGATCCCGATCCCGGTGCCGCAGTTCCAGGGCGTGACCACGATCGAATACAAGCAATATGGCGTCAGCCTCGCCTTCACCCCGACGGTGCTGGGCGACGGCCGCATCTCGCTCCGCGTCCGTCCGGAAGTGTCGCAGCTGACCTCTTCGACCGTGAGCATCGCGGGCTACCAGATCCCCGGCCTCACCACGCGGCGCGCGGAGACGACGGTGGAACTGGGCTCCGGCCAGAGCTTCGTGATCGGCGGCCTGCTCAACAACAACACGTCGAACTCGGTCAACAAGGCCCCGTTCCTCGGCGACCTGCCGATCCTCGGCCAGCTCTTCCGCTCGAACGGCTGGAAGCGTTCCGAGAGCGAGCTGATCATCGTGGTGACGCCGTATCTCGTGAAGCCGGTGAGCGACAGCAGGATCGCGCTGCCGACCGACGGCTACCGCATGGGCACAGACGCGCAGGAAGTGCTGCTCGATCAGCATAGCGACAGTGTCTCGGGCAGGAAGCGGCCGAAGCCGGTCGCAACCCCGCCCGTCACCCAGCCGGCCGTCGGCCCCGGCTTCTCCGGCAACTGAGGACAACGCCCATGGCACCCAGCATTTCCAAGCTCCGCGCCGCGACGGCGGTTGTCGCCCTCCTCATCGGCGCGGGCGCCGTCCGGGCCGAGGGTCCGGTCAACCGCAGCGTCGATACGGTCCATCAGCCCATCGTCAGCCGCACCGACTACGTGCTCGACGTCACCACCACCCCATCGGGTCTGGCGCCGGGTGAGATCGACCGCCTCGCCGGCTGGTTCGACGGCCTCGCCCTTGGGTACGGCGACACGATCACGCTGGACGATCCGGCCGGCTGGCGCGGCGGCGCGGCACAGGACACGGTGGGCGGCGTCGTCGCCCGCTACGGCATGCTCGTCAGCCATGAGCCGGCGCCGATCACCGCGGGCCACCCCGCCCCCGGCGCGATCCGCGTGGTCGTCAGCCGGGCGATCGCTTCGGTCGAAGGCTGCCCGGATTATCGCCGCGGCAACTTCGCCGACATCGCCGGGTCCACCGCGTCGAACTATGGCTGCGCCACTGCGGTCAACCTGGCGGCGATGATCGCCAATCCGCAGGATCTGGTCGAGGGCCATGCCTACGACCGCGCCGACGCCAGCCAGAGCCTCAAGGCGATCAAGGCCTATCGCGATGCCGTCACCACCGGTGCCGGTGGCCTGAAGCAGGAAAGCAGCAAGGGGGGCAATTGATATGAACGCTCCGTTTCATCCTCGCACCGCGACGCTGCGCGATCCGTTCGCCGCGTTCGTCTGCGACGACCAGACCGCCGACGCGCTGCGCCCCGTCGCCATCGAGATGGGCTGGCCGCCGGAAAAGGTGCACAAGGGCGGCTTGCGCAATGCCGTGCAGACGCTCGCCGTCTCCGCCTCTCCGCACATCCTGTTCGTCGACATGTCGGAAAGCGGCGATCCGCTGAACGACATCAACGCGCTGGCCGAGGTCTGCGAGCCGGGCACGGTGGTGATCGCCGCCGGCCAGGTGAACGACGTGCGCCTGTATCGCGATCTCGTCGCGAGCGGCATTCAGGACTATCTCTTGAAGCCGTTCAGCGCCGATCAGGCGCGCGAGGCCTTCGCACACGCCCAACTCACCCTGTCCGGCCCGCGTACGGCGGAGCATGTCGCGGACCGCCCGCACCTGATGGCGACGGTGATCGGCGTGCGCGGCGGCGTCGGCGCCTCGACGATCGCATCCTCGCTCGGCTGGCTGCTCGGCGAGAATGAGGGCCGCTCGACCGCGCTGCTCGATCTCGACATCCACTTCGGCACCGGCGCGCTGTCGTTCGACGTCGAACCGGGCCGCGGCCTGACCGACGCGATCGAAAACCCCAGCCGCATCGACGGCCTGTTCATCGAGCGCGCGATGGTGAAGGCGGCCGAGAAGCTCTCGGTGCTGTCCGCCGAGGCGCCGTTGAATCAGCCGCTGCTGACCGACGGATCGGCCTTCTACCAGCTTCAGGAAGAGCTGAAGGCCGCGTTCGAATCGACTGTGCTCGATCTGCCGCGCCACATGCTGATCCAGCATCCGCACCTGCTGCACGACACGCAGTCGGTGGTGCTGGTGACCGAGCTGACGTTGGCCGCCGCGCGCGACACGATCCGTATGCTGAGCTGGCTGAAGGCCAATGCGCCGGGCGCCGCCGTTACGGTCGTCGCCAACCGCGTCGTCTCGGGTGCAGGCGAGATCAGCCGCAAGGAGTTCGAGGATTCGATCGAGCGCAAGGTCGATCTCGCGATCCCGTACGATGCGAAGATGTTCGCCCAGGCCGCGAAGCTGGGCAAGCCGCTCGCCGAAGTCGCCAAGTCCAGCAAGACCGGCGCTCCGCTGATCGAGCTGGCGCGCGGAATCAGCCGTGCGGCGGAGAATGGCGAGGGCAAGACCGGCGGCGATGGCAGGTCGCTGATGGACAAGCTCGGCGAGCTCAAGGCGCTGCTGCCCAAGCGCAAGGCGAAGTGATGATCGGTGCCGCCGCCCCCGTCATGCGGCGGCGGCATCGACGGGTTTCAGGTTACGGGAAGGCGATCGGCTGATGTTTCCGGCACTGCTCATGGCGCTAAGCGGCTGCCTCTCGCTGGGGCTGATCCTGCTTGCGTTTTCGGGTCCGTCCGCATCGAAGGCGAAGTCTCGTCGCATCGACGGGCTGAAGAACCGCCATTCGGGCGTCAGCGAAGGCGCGATGCAGGCGCAGATGCGCCGCGCGCTCACCCAGCGGGACACCAAGCTGGACGGCTATGCCAACCGCTTCCTGCCCAAGCCCGAAATGCTGCGCGCACGTCTGGCGCAGACCGGCCGCAGCTGGACGCTCGGCCAGTATTTCATGGCGTGCATGGGCCTCGCCCTGGTCGTGGCGCTGCTGCTGATCATCAAGCACGTTCCGATCGTGATCGCCCTTTTCATCGGCCTCGCGGCTGGCCTCGGCATCCCGCACAAGGTGATCGGGTCGCTGATCAAGCGCCGCGTGCTGCAGTTCAACGCCAAGTTTCCGGACGCCATCGAGCTGCTCGTACGCGGCCTGCGATCGGGCCTGCCGATCACCGAGACGCTGAGCGTCGTTGGCCAGGAGGTTCCCGGCCCGGTGGGCGTCGAATTCCGCCTGATCGGTGATCGCATCAAGATCGGCCGCACGATGGAAGCAGCGATGCAGGAAACGGCGGATCGCCTCGGCACGCCGGAATTCCAGTTCTTCTGCATCACGCTGCAGATCCAGCGCGAGACCGGTGGCAATCTCGCCGAGACGCTCGCCAATCTGGCCGACGTGCTGCGCAAGCGCGCGCAGATGAAGCTGAAGATCAAGGCGATGTCTTCGGAATCGAAGGCATCGGCCTATATCGTCGGCTCGCTGCCCTCTTCGGTCGGCGCGGGG
>BACX01000290.1 GCA_000333335.1 Sphingomonas-like bacterium B12
ACAGACCCGCCGTCCCGCTCCGCTTGTGGATCAACGCGTAGATCGCGCTGGTCGTCATCGGATTCCCGCCCACCAGCAGGGTGTGAAAACTCAGCGCCTGCCGGAGATGCGGATCCTTCACGAAGGAGGACACCATCGAATAGACGGACCGCCATGCCTGGTTCTTGAGCAGCTCCGGCCCCGCCTTGATCATCGACGAGAAGTCGAGGAAAGCGACGTGGCCGAGCTTCTCGTAACCCTCGCGATAGACCGCGCCGGCATAATCGAGGAAGCGGCGATAGCCCGCGACATCCTCCGGGTTCAGCGCGGCGATCTGGCGGCCGAGCGCCGCATCGTCGTTGGTGTAGTCGAACGTCGTGCCGTCGGGCCAGTTGAGCCGATAGAAGGGATCGACCGGCAGCAGCTCCACGTCCTCGGCCATGTCGCGGCCGGACAGGCGCCACAGTTCGGCGAGGCAGTTGGGATCGGTGATGACGGTGGGGCCGGCATCGAAGGTGAAGCCGTCCCGCTCCCAGGCATAGGCACGACCGCCCGGCTTGTCGCGCGCCTCCACCAGCACGGTGGCGATGCCCGCCGATTGCAGGCGGATGGCGAGCGCCAGCCCGCCGAATCCCGCTCCGATGACCGCCGCCGTCTTCATGTGTCCAATCCCTAACCGGCGATCGCCCGCAACGCACGCCCGATCGGAACCGGCGGACGACCCAGCAGGATCCGCGCCTTGTCCATGTTGGTCGAGCGGCTCGCGTAAAAGCGCCCCACGAGGGATTCGTCCAGCGTGTAGAATCGCTTCAGCACCCGCCAGCGCTCCTCCGGCTCGGCCGCCTTGAACAGCATGCGGTTGAGCAGGCGGTAGAAGCCGCGTTCGTCCCAGGCCCGTTTGGCGAAGGCGAACAGCGCCTCGTGCAGGCCCGGCGCGGAGAAATCGGAGAGGCCGGCGACGAACCGCGCCGTTCGCATCGCGTCGGGCAGCGAATAGCCGGTGACCGGCTGGAACAGGCCGGCGCGCATCCCGGCCTTGGCGACATGCGCGCCGCCGGATCGCCAATAGGCCTCGAAATCGCCGGACATCACCACCGGCAGCGCGCCGGTCTCCTCGCGCGCCGAATCCGCGACCGGCCAGCCGCGCGAGGCGGCGTAGGCGGAAACCCGCCCGGCCAGCAGAGCGGGATCGATGGTGGGCGTGTCGCTGTAATAGGTATCCTCGACGAACAGGCGATCGGTGCCGAAGGGCAGCAGATAGACGAAGCGATAGCCGTCCGCCTGATCGACGCTGGCGTCCATCACCACCGGGCGCTGCAGCCCGTGCGGCCTGGCGAGGCGCAGCTCGCGGCCGAGGAATTTCTGCCAGCCGCAATCCAGCGTGGTGAGGTCGCCGGGGCCGCGCGCGTCGATCACGCCGCCGGCCTCGATCCGCGTGCCGTCCGCCAGCACCACCGATCGCGGGCCGACGCCGATCGCCTTGCGGCCGGTCAGTACGCGCTCGGCGGGCAGCGTCTCGCGCAACGCCTGATCGAAGCGTTCGGAGGTGATGCTGTTGTAGCGCACCGCCAGTTTCCGGCGCAGCCCGGGAAAGACGACGTGATACCCGTCCCACGCATGCGACACGAGCGGGCCGATCAGCAACCGGTCCTCCGGTGTCACGTCGCTTTCGAAGAAGGACCAGACGTGATTGCCGCCCAGCGTCTCGCCACCCTCGATCAGCAGGACGCGCGCATCCGGCCGGCGTTTCGCGAGCGCGAGTGCGATCAGCCCGCCGGCCAGCCCGCCGCCGACGATTGCAAGGTCGCACTGGCGCACGCGTGTCATGCCGGGATTCCTATCGTGGCGCGCGCGCCGCGTCACCCGCCTGCAATTTTGCGTCACGCGTTAGACGATGGTCGAGACTGATCGATCCTGATACAGTTTATACACTCGTGCAGCCACAAGACCCCCTTCGTGCCCTAGAGCGCAGGCCGATCCAGTGGCCCAATGTCGGCCCTGTGAAGGAAGTCGATGTGGACGAGCGAATCAATGCGTTGGCGGAAGGACTGGTGGAGCGTTTCGGCGATCGCGCGCTGGATGTGGTGATCCGCCAGTTCGATGCTGCCGAAGGTGACGTGAAGCAGGTCTGGGGCAGGATCATGGAATGGCTGATCCTGCATCGCGAGGAAAAGGGGCCACCGGCGGAGTGAGCCGTCAGGGCTGCTGCTGGCCCTGCTGTCCCTCCGCGACGGCGCGCATCTTTGCATAGACGGCATCGCTCGGCGGCACGTCGATCATGCAGCCGATCCGCCCGCCGCTGCACCACACCACCTTGCCGACCAGACGCGGCCAACCGTCGACCTCCAGCCGCACGGGATGGCCGGCGGGAAGGTTGAGCGGCGAGGTGACGCGGAAGCCGCCGCGCGAGAGATCGATCAGCCGCACCTTTTCCGGTTTCCCCTCGATCACGACCAGCCGCGCCGGCAGGTCGATGGCATAACGGGGATCGGATCGGCGCGGGGCCGATTCGGACACGGGACGCTCGTCGGTCATGTTTCGCTCGAAATCAGGATGGCGCAGGCCAGGGTCGCCACCCCCTCCCATGCGCCCCTGCTCGTCTTTTTCATGGCTCAAATCAAGATGCTGCGAGGTATAAGCGGGTGGTGACCACTGCGCTCGCGCTCCTCCTCTCCGCTCTGGCGATGACGCTGATCGTCGGTGTGCGCTACCTCCTCGTCTCGGGCGCCTTCGCGCTCGCCACCGAGCGGCGGCACCCCGGCCTCTATCGCGGCCTGTCCCCGCAGATGCGGCGCGAGATCGGCTGGAGCCTGGCGTCGGCCGCGATCTATGGCGTGCCCGCGGGCGTGCTCGCCTGGGGCTGGGCGCACCGCGGCTGGACGCGGGTCTATACGGATATCCATGCATATCCGCTCTGGTGGTGGCCGGTATCGGTGCTGCTCTGCCTGTTCGCGCACGATACGTGGTTCTACTGGACGCACCGCTGGATGCACCGCCCGGTGCCGTTCCGTATCGCGCACGCCGTCCACCATGCGAGCCGCCCGCCGACCGCTTGGGCGGCGATGAGCTTCCATCCGTGGGAGGCGCTAACCGGGGCGGTGGTGATCCCGGCGCTGGTGCTTGTCGTGCCGCTCCACTGGACGGCGCTGGCCTGCGTGCTGACGATCATGACGGTGATGGGGGTCACCAACCACATGGGCTGGGAGATGTTTCCC
>BACX01000289.1 GCA_000333335.1 Sphingomonas-like bacterium B12
GGCCCGATCGCCGCGCGGATCGACGCGGCGGGGCCGGAGGCGATGACCACCGACGCGATCACGCTCGCCTTTCGCCGTTGGCTGGGCCTCGCCCCGGCGCGGTTCCTGCGCGTTCCGGTGGGGCTGGTCACCGCGTTGGCCTGGATCGGGCAGCGCATCGGCCTCGGCGCGGCGACGCCCGAGAGCCTCGCGATGCTCCGGGCCGGCAATACCGGCGATGCGGCGCCGTTGGAGGCCGCCTGCGGGTTCCGTCCGGCCTTGCTCGACCGGGCACTGGCCCGCACGCCGGCCACGCTCGTGGATATCGCCGAAGCCCGGATCGCGCCGCTCCGGCCCATGCTGAGGGTGCTGCTCGCCCTTGTCTGGCTGGCGGGCGGGATCGTCCCGCTGGCTCTTACCCCGCGCGCGGCCAGCATGGCGCTGCTTGCCCGCACCGGCATCACCGGCGGGTTCGCGCCGATCGCGCTGCTGGGTGCCTCCGCGATCGACATCGCGATCGGCGCGGCGCTGCTGTTCCGCGTGCGCGTGCGGGCCGTCACCGCCGCCTCGATCGGGATGATGGCGGCGTACAGCGCGATCCTCGCCGCCTGCTTCCCCGCGCTCTGGGCCGATCCGTTCGGGCCGCTCGTCAAGAATATCGCCGTGCTGGGCCTCGCGCTCGCGGTGCGTGCGCTGGAGACCGACCATGGCTGACTATCTGCTGCTCAAGACCGTGCATGTGCTGAGCTCCACCCTGCTGTTCGGCACCGGGCTCGGCACCGCCTTCCATGGCTGGATGGCCAATCGATCGGGCGATCTCGCGGCGCGCCGGGTGGTCAACCGCAACGTCGTGCTGGCGGACTGGCTGTTCACCACGCCCGCCGTGATCGTCCAGCCGGTGACGGGCGTGTGGCTGGCGCGGATCGCGGGCATCCCGTTCGAGACGAGCTGGCTGCTCACCGCGATCCTGCTCTACCTGTTCGTCGGTGCCTGCTGGCTGCCGGTGGTGTGGATCCAGATCCGGATGCGCCGGATGGTGGAGAAGGCGCGAGACGAGGCGGCCCTGCCGGCCGCCTATTTCCGCCTGTCGCGCATCTGGTTCTGGCTCGGCTGGCCGGCCTTCACCGGCGTGATCGTCATCTACTGGCTGATGATCACCAAGCCGGAGCTATGGTGATGGCGCCGCTGTTCCGCCGCCTGCTCGGGCCGGAGATGGACGCGCTGCCGCCGGTCGTGCGCGCCGTGCACGACACCGATCGCGACGTGCTGCTCGCCGGCACGGCGGATATCGAGGGGAGCCGCAATCCGCTCGCCCGCCTGCTTTGCCGGTCGATGGGCTTGCCGACGCCTGGGACGGACGTGCCCGCGACGGTGCACTTCGTCCGGCAGGGCGCGCGGGAGACATGGCGGCGCAGCTTCGGCGGCCGCCGCTATGCCAGCCGGCTATATGCAAAGGACGGCCTGCTGATCGAGCGCATGGGGCTCGTCACCAACATCTTCCGCATCGTCGCCACGAAGGATGTGCTGCACCTCGATCTCGTCGGCTTTCGCGTCCTCGGCCTGCCCATGCCGCGCCCGCTCCGGCCGCAATGCGCGGCGCGCGAGAGCGAGGATGACCGCGCCTTCACCTTCGACATTCCGATCAGCCTGCCCTGGCTCGGCCCGGTCCTGCGTTATTCCGGCCGCCTGGTGCCCGTCGAAAGGCCCTTGCCATGATCCACGATCGCATCGATCCCGTCGCGGCGCTGCGCGCGGAGGCGACCCGCCTGGCCGGCCGGCCGGGCGACCTCGTCCAGCGCGCCGGCGTCTATCACCATCTTTTCCATCATTCGGGTTGCAACCATGCCTTCCCGCTGCTGGCCGCGCACGGCGCGCTGTGGGCGAGCGGATATTTCCGCTCCGCCATTCGCCTCGGCACATGGCTGGCACGCGCAGAGGGACTCGTAAGAGGCGGTGCGGACGATCGCATCGCGACCCTGCACCGGCTCGCCGAGGCCTTTCGCGAGATCAACCGTCAGGTCTGCGTGGAAACCTCGTTCATCTATCATCTGACCGGGCGAAAGGCCCTTGCCCGGCAGGCGGGGCAACTGGTGCAACCCGCCTTGCTCGATGCGATGGATCGTTGCCACCATGCGCGGCGCGCTGGACGCACCCTGGACGATCGCGACCGGAAACGACTGTTCCAGGCCTTCTTCCTGTGGGAGCAGGCGCAGATCGTCGGGCCGGCTGTGGAGCGGGCCTTTGCCGCGTTCGGCTGGCGGATCGTCAAGGCTGCGGCGCTTCGGCCGCGGATCGGCTTCGCCTATTTCGGGTCTTCCGGGCCGCTGCGCTTTCGCGATTTCTCCGACACCGAAGAGCGGATCGACAAGGGGCTGGCGGCGTTCGATCGGGGCGCGTCGGCCGGCTGGGCGGAGGTCGTCCGCTCCCTGGGCGACTATGGCATCGTGCCCGCCGGCATCTTCGCCGATCCGGCGCGCGACGTCCGCTCGATCACGCGTGGGGCCGGCGCCGTGACGATGATGGCGTAACGCGATGTCAGTCTTTCGGAGCGAAGGGTGCGGCATGGAGCATCCGGTCATCCTGTTCGACGCACAGTGCGTGCTGTGTTCGGCCAACGCGCAATTCGTGCTGCGCCACGACAAGGCACGCCGGTTCCGATTGGCCGCGATGCAGGGGGAGTTCGGCGCGGCGCTGTTTCGCCGTCACGGCATCGATCCGGCCAATCCCGACACGATCATCGTCGTCGAGGGAGAGACCGCGCTGCGCGACAGCGATGCGGTGCTTGCCATCTATGCCGGCCTCGGCTGGCCCTGGCGGATCGCCGGCGCGCTGCGCCTGATCCCGCGCTGGCTCCGCGATCCGCCCTACCGCTGGATCGCGCGCAACCGCTACCGGCTGTTCGGCCGGCGCGACATCTGCTGGGTGCCGACGCCCGATCTCGCCGATCGGCTGCTCTGAGGGGGCATACTTCCCACGCCCCGTCTTATCGCTTATGGAGCCGCATCCCCGGGGGGCCGCTGACGCGCGGCTGAGAGGTGGGCAGCAGCCCACGACCCGCTGAACCTGATCCGGTTGATACCGGCGTAGGGAGGGTTGAGCGGACACTCCGTCAAGCCCTCCGCTGGAGTGGCTGCGCGACGATGAGTGTGAGGTTTTCCCGTATTTCCATGACATCGGCACGCCGTGCCACGATGGCGTTCCCCGTCCTGCTCGCGGCCGCGCCGGCGATGGCGGCGACGGTGGCCGACGAGGCTCCGGCCGACATCCGCGTCGTCGGCCATCCGGACCCGGAAGGCCTGCTGCCCGACCAGCACGATGCCAAGGCGGTGAGCGCCATCTCGACCGACTTCATCAGCAAGCAGGCGCCGACGCTCAACGCTTTCCAGCTGGTCAACCTGCTGCCCGGCGCCAACGTCTCCTCCACCGATCCCTACGGCCTGTCGGTCAGTTCCAGCCTCACGCTGCGCGGGCTGGGGCAGGACGAGATCGGCGTGCTGATGGAAGGCGCGCCGCAGAACGACATCGGCTATTATTATGCCTACCCCTCGCAATTCGCCGATGCCGAGAATGTGCGGCAGGTGGCGCTGTCGCAGGGCGCGGTCGATATCGATTCCCCGACGGTGGGCGGGGCGGGCGGGCTGCTCTCGCTCTCGCTCGACGATCCGAAATCGAAGTTCGGCGGGCTGGTCGATCTCTCGGCCGGTTCCTACGAGCAGCGCCGCGCCTTCGTGCGGATCGACACCGGCACGATCGGAGCGACGGGGCTGAAGGCCTTCGTCTCCTACTCGTACAGCCGCGCGGACAATTGGCGGGGCGCGGGCTTCGACACGCGCCAGCACGTCGATGCCAAGCTGCTGAACGAATGGGGCGACGGCAACCGGGCCAGCGTCTCCGTCTCGTTCAACGACGCGAACAACTCGCTCTATCCAAGCCCCACGCTCGCCGACTGGCAGGCTTCTGGGCGCGGCTTCAACCTCGACAAGCATTACACCGACGGCGACACCAATTACTGGCGCCTCTCGCGCAGCCCGTTCCGCAACATCTACGTATCGGCGCCGGTCCATGTGAAACTGTCCGACCGGCTGACGCTCGACAGCACGACCTATCTCCAGTTCGGCTACGGCAATTCGCCCTATGGCACGCAATTGAGCGAGGACGGCAACACCCTCGGCACCGAGGCGCTGGGGCCGGTGTCGCTGCCGGGCGCCGATGCGGACGGGATCGCCACGGTGCTGGGCAATTTCACCGGCAACCAGTTTCGCGGCGGTAACGTCAGCAAACTGACGTACCAGGCGGGCGCGCACACGATCACCGCCGGCCTGTGGTTCGATTACGGCACCGACCGCGTGCTGCAGACCTATACGGCGGTGCGCGACGACGGCCATCCGGTCGATCCGTGGGGCTATCAGGATCACGCGATCCGCACCGCCGACGGACGCCTGCTCGCCTATGAGAACGAGCGGACAATCACGGTGACCAAGGGCTTCTCCTCGCCGACAGCATCGCGGTGACGCCGCGCCTGACGGTGGATGTCGGCTTCAAGGGCGTCGACGTGCTTCACAATGGCCGCAACTATCTGCCCGGCCCGCAATCGAAGGTGCGCTTCGACAGCTTCGCGGCCCTGCCGCGCGCGGCGGTGCGTTACCAGCTCGACGATCGCCAGCAGCTGTTCGCCAACGTCACCACCAACTTCCGCGCGCCCGACGAATACACGCTCTACAACGTGTATGACGGCGGCGCGGTGTCGAGCACCGGCACGACCGACCTCAAGAACGAATATTCGGTCTCCGAGGAATTGGGCTACCGCTATATCGGGCCGAACCTCTCGGCCTCGCTGACCGGCTTCCACTATCATTTCCGCAACCGCCAGCTGGCGACGGTGATCGATCAGGGCGGCGCGCTGATCAACTCGACGATCAATGCGGGCAGCCAGACCAGCTACGGCGTCGATGGCGAGATCGACTGGCGCCCGGCCAGGGGCATGAGCCTCTACGTCTCCGGCGAATATCTCCACGCGCGGATCGACGACGACCTGCCGGTGGGCGATGATTATCTGCCGACCAAGGGCAAGCACGCCGTCTCCGCGCCAACCTGGCAGTTCGGGGTCGGCGGCACCTATGACGACGGGCGGCTGTTCGGCAGCACGGCGCTCAAATATGTCGGGCGCCAATATGCGACCTTCACCAACGACGAGAGCATCAAGGGCTATGCGACGCTGGACCTGTCGATCGGCGTGCATCTGGCGGGCCTGATCGATGCGCAGCGCACCGACCTCAGGCTCAACGCGATCAACGTGACCAACCCGCACGTCCTTTCCGGTGTCGAGGCGATCAGCACCAACGCGCAGGACACGACCGGCCGCAACGGCACGGTGATCGCCGGATCGGCACCGGCTTATTATATCGGGAGCGGGCGGGCCTTCATGGTCACGCTGTCGCGCGCCTTCTGACGATGAGTGCCGCGCTTCCCGCCCACCTCGTCCACGGCATGGGCACCGCGCTGGAGGCGCCGACCTGGCCGGCGATCACGACGGCGGAGGCGGAGGGCGTGATCGGCCGCTTCCCCGGCGCGGGGCGGCTGGTGGGGTTGCGCTGGCATTCGCCGCGCCCCTTCTCGGCGGCGACCCTGCTGCAGACCAGCCGGGGCGAGTTCCTGCTCAAGCGGCACCACCGGCGGCTGCGATCGCCCGAGGATCTCGCGCAGGAACATGCCTTCGTGGCTCATCTGCGTGCCGCCGGGCTGCCGGTGCCGGAGATCATGGTCTCTGCGGACAGGCGGGGGGCGTTCGCGCAGGGCGAATGGACCTACGAGCTGCACCGCAAGGCACCCGGCATCGACCTGTATCGCGACCGGCTGTCGTGGACGCCCTTTCTGTCGCGCGATCATGCCTTCACCGCCGGCGCGGCGCTGGCGCGGTTGCATGTGGCGTCGCGCAGCTTCTCGGCGCTTGCGCGCGCGGCGCTACCGTTGGTGGCTAGCTTCACCATCCTGCCGTCGCCCGATCCATCGACGGCGGCCGAAGCCTATGTCGCCGGTCGTCCTGCACTGGCCGCCTATCTGGCGGACAAGCCCTGGCGGCGCGAACTGGGCCGCCTGTTCGCCGCGTTGGGGGAGGGGCTACCGCAGCGGCTGGCCGGTCAGCCGGCGCTCTGGACGCACAATGACTGGCATCCCTCCAACCTGATGTGGGCGGGCGATGGCGAGGTGGCGAGCATCATCGACTTCGGCCTGGCGACCCGGACCTCCGCGCTCCACGATCTCGCCACCGCGATCGAGCGCACCGCTATCGAATGGCTGAGGCTGGGGGAAAGGACGGACATCGCCCACCCCGAGGCCGCCATCGCGCTGATCGCCGGCTATCGCAGCGTCGTGCCGCTCGATGCGACGGAGATCGAGACGCTCGTCCGCCTGCTCCCGCTCGTCCATGTCGAGTTCGCGCTGTCGGAGATCGACTATTTCGCCGGCATCGTCTCTGCGCCGCAGGACGCCGCGATCGCCTGGCACGATTATCTGATCGGCCACGCCGAGTGGTTCTTCTCGGCCCCGGCCCGCGACTTCGGATCGCAGATCATGGACGCGGCGGCCGCCTGATGTCGGCCCTGGAGATCGCCGCGGTCGTCGCGACCTTCCTCGCCATCTGGCTGACCGCCAAGCGCTGGATGCTGTGCTGGCCGATCAACCTGCTGGCCTGCGCGCTCTACTTCAAGCTGTTCCTCGACGTGCGGCTCTATGCCGACATGGCGCTGCAGGCGCTGTTCGGGATCGGCATCCTCTATGGCTGGATCGCGTGGGCGATGGGCCGCAGGGACGAGGGTGGGGAGGTCGTCGTGGCGCCGCTCCCGCGCGGGCAGGCGGTGGCGGGATTGGTCGCGGGCGCAATCGGCGGCCTTGCCATCGGCTGGTTCACCAGCCGCTACACCAATGCAGCCCTGCCATGGATGGATTCGACGCTGAGCAGCTTCAGCCTCGTCGCCCAGTTCTGGACCGCGCGTCGCCACGCCGCCAGCTGGCTGCTGTGGATCGCGGTGGACGTCGTCTATGTCGGCATGTTCCTGTTCAAGGGGCTGATCCCCACCGCCGGCCTTTACGCGGCGATGATCGTACTCGCCGCGATCGGCTACCGGCACTGGCGCAGGACCATTTCCGCATAAGCGTTCCGGAACCGAAAAGATTAATGCAGGTTGTATGGCGCGTTCAGCGTCGCGCCACCGTGCGCGGGGCATAACCGGATTCGACGATCGGGCTTCGCCGCCCGACGCTCATGCAGAGGGAGTAGACACGATGACCCGCAAGTTTCTGATCGCCGCACTCGCCGCCGCCGTCGCCACTCCGGTCGCCATCCCGGCGCCGGCCATGGCACGCGATCATCATTATTATCACGGCCGTGACGGCCGCTATCACTATCGCTGCAAGCGCTCGAGCGGCACGACCGGCCTGATCGCCGGTGCGGCCGGCGGCGCGCTGCTCGGCAACGTGCTGGGTGGCGGCACGCTCGGCACGGTCGCCGGCGGCGTCGGCGGCGGCCTGCTTGGTCGTCACCTCGACAAGAAGCACGACGCCGCGCAGAACCGCCGCAACGGCTGCTGAGGCTATGAGAGGGCGTCGCGCTATTTGAGCGCGACGCCCTTTTTCTCCGGCCCCACGAAGGTCCACACCGCCAGCACCACCGCCGTCACGCCGATGACCAGTCCCATGGCGTGCGAATAGCTGGACGTTTCCGCGATCCCGGTCTGCAGGCGCAGGTTGATCGACGCGATGAAATTGCCCGCCTGATAGGCGAAGCCGGGGAACATGCCGCGCGCTCCGTCCGGCGCCAGCTCGTTGATATGGACGGGCACCACGCCCCACGCGCCCTGCACCGCCACCTGCATCAGGAAGGCGCCCACCGCCAGCATCGCCGCCGTCTGGCTGAACGCCCACAGCGGGATGATCGGCAGCGCCAGCAGGGCGGCGACGATGATCGCCCAGCGCCGGCTGAACCGATCGGACAGGGCGCCGAAGATAAGCCCGCCGGTGATCGCGCCGACATTCATGATCGCGGTGACCAGGCCGACCGTGTGCGTGTCGAACTTGTGCTCGCTCTGCAGGAAGAGCGGATAGACGTCCTGCGATCCGTGGCTGAAGAAGTTGAAGGCCGTCATCAGCACGACGACATAGGCCGCCGTCTTCCAGTGCTTGACGAGCAGCGCGAAGGGATCGGGTCGATCCGCCTTGTGGCGCGCTTCCTCGAAGGCGGGGCTTTCCTTCACCCACAGGCGGATCACCACCACCAGCAGTGCCGGCACGATGCCGATCATGAACATGCCGCGCCAGCCGATTGCATCGAACAGGAAGTAATAGACCACCGCCGCCAGCAGGTAGCCGCAGGCATAGCCTTCCTGCAGCAGGCCGGAGATCAGGCCGCGAGTCTTCGGCGGGATCGATTCCATCACCAGTGAAGCACCGATCCCCCATTCGCCTCCCATCGCGAAGCCGAACAGCGTGCGGATGATGATCAGGGTCACGAGGCTCGGCGCGAAGGCGGAGGCGAACTCGAAGACGGAGAAGAGCAGGATATCGATCATCAGGATCGGGCGCCGGCCGAACTTGTCGGCCAGCCAGCCGAACAGCAGCGCGCCGAACGGTCGCGCGGCGAGCGTCAGCGTCACCGCCCAGCTCACCGTCTTGGCATCGGTGCCGAACTCCGCGGCGATCGCCTTCACCATGAACACCATCAGGAAGAAGTCGAACGCATCCAGCGTCCAGCCGAGGAAGGAGGCGATCACCGCGCTCCACTGGCTGCGATCGAGCGTCTTCAGTTCGCCAAACATCGGCGTCTCCCTGTTCCTGCGCGTCGCGCTGGCATAGACGGGTCGGGCATGTCCGTCACCCGCCTGATCCTCACCGATTTTCGTTCCTACGACGCCGCGACGATCGAGGCCGCGCCGGGCTTCGTGGTGCTGACCGGCGAGAATGGCGCGGGCAAGACCAACGTGCTGGAGGCGCTCTCCCTGCTGTCACCGGGGCGGGGGTTGCGGGGTGCGACGCTGTCCGAGATGGCGCGGGGCGACGGGCCGGGTGGTTTCGCGGTGGCGGCGCGGCTGGCCGGAGACGTCGAGATCGGCACCGGCACCACGGCGGCGGCGCCGGAGCGGCGGCAGGTGCGGATCAACGGGGCGGGCGCGTCGGCCACCTCGCTTTCCGAATGGTTGTCGGTGCTGTGGCTGACGCCGGCGATGGACCGGCTGTTCACCGAAGGGGCGAGCGGGCGGCGGCGCTTCCTCGATCGGCTGGTGCTGGCGCTGGAACCGGGACACGGCCATCACTCCGCGCGATACGAGGCGGCGATGCGGGCGCGCAACAAGCTGCTCGCCGAGCCGGAGGGGGCCGATCCCGGCTGGCTCTCCGCTTTGGAGGCTGGAATGGCCGAACATGGCGAGGCGATCGCGATCGCGCGCGAGCGGGCGGTGGCGGCGCTGGCGGAGCGTCTGGCCGATCAGCCCGAAGGCCCGTTCGCGCGGGCAGGCCTCGCGCTGGAGGGGTGGCGCGGCATCGATCTCGCGGCCGAACTGCGCACCTCGCGCGGTCGCGACGCGGCGGCGGGGCGGACTCTCGCCGGGCCGCATCGCACCGATCTCGCCGTCACCCATCTCGGCAAGAGCCAGCCTGCCGATCGCTGTTCCACCGGAGAACAGAAGGCATTGCTGCTCGGCATCGTCCTCGCGCACGCCGATCTCGTCGCCGAGCAAGCGGGGCGGCCGCCACTGCTGTTGCTCGACGAGGTGGCGGCGCATCTCGATCCCGTCCGCCGCGCCGCGCTGTTCGATCGGCTGGCAGCGACCGGCGGCCAAGTCTGGATGACCGGCACCGAACCCGCTCTGTTCGGCGGGGTCGGTGCCGGCACCATGCTCACCGTGCGCGGGGGCAGGGTGGAACCAGCGTAAATTTTCCCCCTTGGCGGGGGCGGATCAGAAGACTCAGCTTTTCCCGAACAGGCCCGAGGCGAAGCCGCCCAACTTGTCGGTCAGGCTGCCTTCGCCCTGTAGCAGGCTGGCGAACTGGCCGAGGCTGCCCTCGCCGCCGATATGGCCGATGATCTCGTTGAGCTTGTCGGTCGGCAGGCCGGTCTGCTGCGCGGCGATCTCCGCCGTGTCGCCGTCCTGAGGATGCGCGACGCCCAGCGCGTGCACCGCTTCCTCCACCTTGTCGGCGGGCAGGCCGATCTTGGTGGCAAGGTTCTCGATATCCACATTGCTGCCGATCTGGCCGAGCAGTCCGTCGAGGATTCCCATCACGATTCTCCGCACTCAGAGGAAGCGGCAGCGTAACAGATGCCGCCCGGTTGACGAGTCCCCTCGCGCCCCGGCAAAGCCCTTTACCAAAGGAGCGATCGATGGCGGACGCGGGACAGGTGAAGCTGCACGAAAGCTGGCGCGCGCCGCTGTCCGGCGAGTTCGACAGCCCGTACATGGCGACGCTTCGGCAGTTTCTCGTCGCCGAAAAGGCGGCCGGCAAACGCATTTTTCCCAAGGGCGGCGAGTGGTTCCGCGCGCTGGACCTGACCCCGCTCGATCAGGTGCGCGTCGTCATCCTGGGGCAGGATCCCTATCACGGGCCGGGGCAGGCGCACGGCCTGTGCTTTTCGGTGCAGCCCGGCGTCCGGCCGCCGCCGAGCCTCGTCAACATCTACAAGGAGCTGCACGCCGATCTCGGCATCGCGCGGCCCGATCACGGCTTCCTCGAACATTGGGCCAAGCAGGGCGTGCTGTTGCTCAATTCGGTGCTGACGGTGGAGCAGGGCCTCGCCGCCTCGCACCGCGATCGCGGGTGGGAGAAGTTCACCGACGCCGTGATACGCCTCGTCGCGCAGAAGGAGGAACCGGTCGTCTTCCTGCTGTGGGGCAGCTACGCGCAGAAGAAGGCGGGCTTCGTGAGGACCGTCGAGCAGGGCGGGCACCACCTCGTGCTCAAGTCCGCGCATCCGTCGCCGCTCTCCGCGCACAACGGCTTCCTCGGCTGCCGGCATTTCTCCAAGGCGAACGCCTTTCTGGAGGCGCACGGCCGTCCGCCGATCGACTGGTCGTTGCCTCCGACCTAGCTCCGCCTGAGATCGTCGAGCATCAGCGTCGCGGTCGCTTTTGCCGATCCGACGACGCCGGGGATGCCAGCGCCCGGATGCGTGCCGGCACCGACGAAATAGAGGTTCGGGATCCTGTCGTCGCGATTGTGGACGCGGAAGAAGGCCGACTGGGTCAGCAACGGCTCCAGGCTGAAGGCCGAGCCGAGATGCGCGTTCAGATCGCCCGCGAAATCGGCCGGCGTGTAGTGGAAGCGCGTGATCAGCCGCTCGCGCAGGCCCGGTATCAGCCGTGCCTCCAGATGATCGAGGATGCGATCGGCGTAGATCGGCCCGATCTCGTTCCAGTCGACCGGCAGCTTGCCCATGTGCGGCACCGGCGCCAGCGCATAGAAGCTCGAACAGCCTTCCGGCGCGAGGCTCGGGTCGGTGACGGTCGGGTGGTGGAGGTAGAGCGCGAAGTCGCGCGCCAGCACGCCGTGATCGTAGATATCCTTGAGCAGCCCCTCATAGCGCGGGCCGAA
>BACX01000288.1 GCA_000333335.1 Sphingomonas-like bacterium B12
CTGCCGCTGGCGACCGGCGTCTCCGTCTTCCTCGTCGAATTCTGCCCGCGCAACATCGCCAAGCCGATCGCGGTGGCGGTGGAGCTGCTCGCGGGCATCCCGTCCATCGTCTACGGCATGTGGGGCCTGTTCGTGCTGGCGCCGTGGTTCGCAGCCCATGTCCAGATGCCGCTGATGATGGACGCGGCCAACCTGCCGGACTGGCTCTCCGCGCTGGTTGCGGGCATCCCCAACGGCGCCAACATCTTCACCGCCTCGCTGATCCTCGCGATCATGATCCTGCCGTACATGTCGGCGGTGTTCCGCGAGCTGCTGCTCACCATTCCGTCGCAGGTGCGCGAGGCCGCCTACGGGCTCGGATCGACCAATTTCGAGGTCGTCTCGAAGGTGATGATCCCTTACGTCCGCCGCGGTGCCGTCGGCGTCGTGATGCTGGGTCTCGGCCGCGCGCTTGGCGAGACGATGGCGGTCACCTTCATCATCGGCAATTCGCACGGACGCGGCCGCTTCGCTCAGCCGACGTCATAGGCGAGTGTATGGCGCGCCGGCCGACGAACCTACGCGGATGACTTCACGACCTGGTCGATTGCAAGGAGGTCGCGCAACAGCGCTTCCAGATGATCGAGCGGCCAAGCATTCGGGCCGTCAGAAAGCGCCTCATCGGGATTGGGGTGAGTTTCCATAAACACGCCGGCAACGCCGGCAGCAACCGCGGCGCGAGCCAGGACTGGCACGAACTCGCGCTGGCCGCCCGAACGATCGCCCTGCCCGCCTGGTAGTTGCACGGAATGCGTGGCATCGAACACGACCGGGCAACCGGTGTCGCGCATGATGCAAGGCTGC
>BACX01000287.1 GCA_000333335.1 Sphingomonas-like bacterium B12
GCCGTCGCACCGAACGCCCCGTTGCTCAGCCTTGCCGGTCTTGGTTATCGGGACGGCATCGATTTCACGGGATATGAAGGCAAGCGCGATCTGTTCTCCCGCGTGCCGGCCGGCGCCTGGCTGAGCGGCACGCACCTGCTGCTGCCCTATGAGGCAAGCGCCGCGACCGGCGCAGGCCGCCGCACGCTGACGGTAATGGCCGGCGGCAAGGTGCTCCGCCAGATCGCGCTCTCCGACGGGGCGGGTATCGCCGACGTGCCGGTGCCTGCCGAGGCGATCGACGGCGGCACGCTCCGCGCGACCCTGATCTACAGCGGCGGCGAGAGCGCGAACCGTTGCGCCGATCGTCGCATGGGTGCCGATCATCTCCACCTCGATCCCACCGGCGGCCTCGCGCTCGATATTGCGGCAGGCGCGCAGGTGCCGGTGGGTGTCGCCGCCGCGCTGATCGGGCCGAAGCCCTCGATCCAGCTGCCGGCGTCTGCCACGCCCGAGCAGGCGGCGGCGGCGCTCACCGTAATCGCGGCGCGTGGCGGCGGGACCATTGCGACGTCGGGCGATGTCCAGATCGCGGGCGCATCGGACCCGGCGCTGCGCTCGATCGCCGAGGGTGGCAGGCCCGGCCTCGCGATCGGCGGGCAGGATCCGGCCGCGGCGGCGCGGGCAGCCTTTTCCGGTCTCTCCGATCTGCTCGCCGCGCCGACCATCCAGCAGCTCACGCTGCGTCCGCATCGCGACGATCGGCTGCACCTGAGCGACCTCGGCGTCGATCCGCGCGCCACCGAGATCGCCGACGAGGGCGGCTGGACGATCGCTTTGCCCGCCTCTCGACTACCCAAGGGCAAGACGGTGAAGGGCCTGTCGATCGACGTATCGGCCGTGCCGGACGGCAATCCCCATGCCGCCAGCCTCTCGGCGTGGATGAACGGTGTGCTGCTCGGCAGTGCGCCGCTGCAGCCCGGTACGACCCATCTCGACGTGCGCGTGCCCGATGGCATGGTCCATTCGCTGAACGGCATCGAGGTGCGCGTCACCCGCCAGCAGAACAACGATTGCGGCGATATCCCGCGTGGTTTTCCGGTGCAGTTGCTCGGCACCAGCGAAATTGTCCTCGGCGATGCGGGCAAGCTGGAGGCGTTCCACGATTTCGCGGCGGCCGCCGGGCAGGGTCTGACGGTGGTGGTGCCCGATGCCTCGGCACTGCCGCTCGCAGGCAAGGCGGGGCGGGCTGTCG
>BACX01000286.1 GCA_000333335.1 Sphingomonas-like bacterium B12
GCGCTGCTCGCCCCGTCGATCATCGGGTTGTAGCCACGCGGGCGGACGCCTTGGCCGTCGAGCACCGCGAACCAGCTGGCGTCGCGGAATAGCTCGTCGGTGGAGAGCATGATCCGGCCGGACTGCTCGAACGCGCCGATCTTGCGGGCGAGCGTGTCGGGAATGTCCATCGTTTGCCGCTCCCGCCACATCGGCTCGGTGCGGCCGATAGTGCGGTGATAGTGGAGGATCAGGAAGTCGCGGACGTCCTCCATCTCCTGCCCGAAGACGCGATTATACTGGTCCGCCAGCAGGACTGAGCAATCGCGTGCCGGGAAGAGCGCGAGCAGCTTGGCGATGCCGCTCTGGATCAGGTGGATGCTGGTGGATTCGAGCGGTTCGAGGAAGCCGCTCGACAGGCCGATCGCGACGACGTTGCCCATCCAGGGGCGTTTGCGCGCGCCCGGCGTGAAGCGGATCAGGCGCGGCTCGGCTATGGGTGGGCCGTCCATCCCGGCGATCAGCGAAGCGCGGGCCTCGTCGTCGCTCTGGAACCGGCTGGAATAGACATAGCCGTTGCCGACGCGGTGCTGGAGCGGGATGCGCCAGCGCCAGCCGGCCTCGGCAGCGGTGGCACGGGTGTAGGCGGTCACCTGCGTCTCCACCGCGCTCGGCGCGGCCCAGGCATGGTCGCAGGGGAGCCAATGGCTCCAGTCGTCGAAGCCCGATCCCATCGTCTCCTCGATCAGCAGGCCGCGCAGGCCCGAGCAATCGATGAAGAGATCGCCCGCCACTTCCGCGCCGGTATCGGTGGCGAGTGCGGTGACGAAACCGGTGTCAGGCGCGCGATCGATGCGGCTGACCTTGCCTTCGATCCGGGTGACGCCCGCCTTCGCGGCAATGCCTCGCAGGTAGCGGGCATAGAGGCCGGCGTCGAAATGATAGGCGTAGCCCAGCGTCGAGAGCAAAGAGCGGGGATCGCCCACCGGTCGCGTGAAGCGTGCCGCGCGCGCTATCTGTGCCGTCAGGGAATAGGCTCCGCTCGGCGTCGTGTCGCCGTCGAGGCGCCCACGGATCAGGCGGTGGAGGAACATCACCCCGTCGCCCGGCGGGCCATAGGTGCCGAAGGGGTGGAGATAGGAACTGCCCGGCCCGTTCCAGCCGACGAACTCGATGCCGAGCTTCACCGTCGCCCTGGTCTCGGCCATGAACGCCGCTTCGTCGAGGCCGACGATCTGGTTGAACCAGTGGATCGTCGGGATCGTCGCTTCGCCGACGCCGATCGTGCCGATCGCATCGGATTCGATCAAGGTGATCGCGATCTGTTGTCCCGCCAGCGCACGGGAGAGCGCGGCGGCGGTCATCCAGCCGGCGGTGCCGCCGCCGAGGATGACGATGCGGCGGATGCGGGTGTCGCTCATGGCGCTTTCCTAAAGGGCGCGCGGGGCGGGGTCGAGGCTCACGCCGCCGGGCAGGTGGCGCCGGGGATCGCTGCCGGGCGCTTGAGCGCGAGGTAGACCGTGCTCCACAGCTGCGCCGCGTTGGATTCGTCGGCGTCGCCGCCGCTCGCGCCGAACGCCTCGACCCGGTAACGGCCACCGGCATAGCGCCACGACCAGAGTTCCGAGCTCTGCACGCTGCGCGTCGCCTCGATACCGTCCCACAGGCAGGATTGTGCGATGGCCAGCGAACGGCGGGTCGCGGCGGGCAGGTCGGTCCGTTCGAGCTGGCGGGCGAGGCCGGCGGCGGCGAGCGCCTGCTGCCAGCTCCAGATGACCGTGCCGTGATAGGCGTTGGCACCGAACTTCGCCTGCAGCGCGGGCACCGCGAAGGCAGGGTTGGCGACGAGCAGCCCGGCGCCGGTGCGCAGGCCGGCCGGGAATGGGCGGGTGAAGAGCTGGGCGGTTCCGCCCAGCTCGGCGGCCGAGGGATGGCCGAAGAGCAAAGCGAACCCCTCGTCACTATTCTGGATCGGGATCGCGCCGCCCTCCGCATCGAGCGAGAGCGCGCGGAAACGTACAGAGGCCGATCCGATCGCACGAAGCGCGGGGCCAGCCGGCATGCCCGCCTTCGCGGCATAGGCGGTGATCGCCTTTTTCGCCTCGGCGGACGGGATGATGGCGTCGAACATCGCCGGCGCCTTGTCGCGCCACACCGTCGCGATGGTGGCGAGACGAGCAAGCAGGGCCGCGTCGTCGCCCTTGAGATAGGGCTTCAGCAGGCCGCTCGCGCTCAGCCGCTCGGCCGCTTCCAGTGCGGCGGGGACGAGGATGGCGTTGACGTCGTAAGGGATCCGCCCGCCGCCCAGTCCATCGTTGCTGTCGCGCCATTCGCCGACCGGGACGCCGGGATGGAGAGCGATCAGGTTGCTGGTTGTCGGCGCCTTGGCGAAGGGTTCGGCCTGCCCGACGATATAGCGGATGTTGCGCATCAGCGCGGCACCGGCATCGCGATCGGCGAGGAAGGCGGCCGCACGGGATTTCCCGCGCGGATCGTCGAGCAGCCAGGCCTGCGCCACCGGCGCGAGCATGAAGTCGCTGTCGATCATCTTGTAGTCGTAGACCGGCGCGTCGGACGAGGTGCCGTCGGTCTTGCGGTGATCGAGGATGGCGAACTCGCCGATATCCTCCTCATGCGCGACCTGGCCCTGCGGCGACAGGCGCTCCAGCACCGATCGGATGCCCGTTTCCACCGCCGCCGGCTGGAGCGCGGGCATAAGCAGGCGGACGGACATCAGCGTGTCGCGGCCGAAATAGGTGTCGAAGCGCCACGACCCGGCGAGATACTTCTCGCGGTAGCTGAGGAAGGTGAGCGCGCGCCGCGCGGCGGGATCGGCATTGGCCCGCGTATCGAGCAGGTCGGTGCCGGAAACCGGCGTCAGCGGCGTCTCGCCGGTCAACGCGGTGACGGCGAGGCGAATATTGCCGTCGGCACCGGCTGCGATCGCCTGACCGTCGATCCGTCCGCCGACGACGCGAAGCGTCAGCCGGTATCCGGGCGCGCCGTCGAGCCGGTCGCGGCCCCAGGCGATTGTGCCGCCCTTTACGCTGGGGACGGTCAGCACCTCGGCGGGCGCGGTACCGAGCGCCTGATAGTCGCGCAGCACGCGAATGCTCGACAGCACTCCCTGTCTGGCGACCAGTCGCGGCGTTTTGATGGCGATGTCGAAGGTGACGCCGTGGAGCGGGCGGCCCTTCGCATCCGGCATCGTCACCGGTCGGGCCGGCGCCGCCATCGTCCAGTCCGCACCGGTCGTCAACGTGTCGAACCACAGGCCGACGCCGCTATTGCCCGCCGGGAAGGCGACGATCAGGCGCGGCTTGTCGCCCGATCGCAGCACGATATGCGCCGAGACCGGGCCCTGCCGCACGAAGCTGTTGAGGTTGAGGCCCTCGCGCTGGACGAAATCCTGCGGTGCGCCCGCGCCGAGCAGGGCGGCACCGGCCAGCCCGATGAATGCCGCCCGTCGCCAACTGGAAAGCGCCACCGCCGGGCCTCCTCGATCATGAAAGGAAATGGCGGCCGGCTTATCGCGCCGGCCGCCAGGGAGGGAGGGTTTACAGCTTGATCGTCGCCGAGACCTGCGCGTTGCGGCCGACGATCGCGCGGCCGTAGAAGAAGCCGTGACGATCGTCTGGGTCTGGCCCTGGCGCGGATTGCCCTCGGTGAAGCCCTTCGCGTTGGTGAGGTTGTCGACGCTGGCGGAGACGTTGATCCGCTCGCTCACGTTCAGGCTCGCGCCNACGGTGAACACCGAATAGCTCGGCAACGCGATACCGTTGCCGGAATCGGCGAAGATCTTGCCGATATACTTCCAGCGACCGTAGATTTCGCCCAACCCGCCCGGCAGGATGAAGGACGGTGTGACGGTCAGCAGCTTCTTGGGCGTCCGTTCCGGCGTGTTGCCGCTATACTGCGGCTGGGCGACGCCGTTGAAGCGCAGGTTGCTGAGCTTCGGATCCTGATAGACGCCCTGCACGTCGAGGCTGAAGAAATGGATCGGCCGCCACGTCGCATCCACCTGCACGCCGTTGGTCTTGTTGTTGGCGAGCGCGTTGGCGGCGTTGGTGGGGTCGTTCGGATCGACGAACTGGTAGGACTGGTTCTTGAAGATCGTGCGGAAGCCGATCACCGAGGCGCTGAGGCCATGCGCCTGGAAGCGCACGCCGCCTTCGTACAGCGTCAGATCGGTCGGCTCGTGGGTGCCGCCGGTGTCGCCGCCGTTGGTCTGGAAACCCCGCGCGCCGCGGGCGTAGAGCGAGATGTTGTCGGTCAGCTCGTAGTTGATGCCGGCGGTGTAGGCCCAGTCGTGATAGGTCGCCTTGGAGCGGGTGTAGGTGCCGTCGAAGGTGCTGCCGACATCTTGGTACAGGCCCGGCGTTCCGGCCGGGACAGGCGCGTTCACGGCGGCGGTGTTGCCGATGTCGACGCTGACATGCTGGTGCTCGTAGCGGGCGCCGAAGTCGATATGCAGCTTGTCGCCGATCTTCATCTCGTCGTTGAAGTAGGCGGAGAGCGAGGTCACCTCGTCCTTGAAGATGCCCTGGCCCCAGTTGCCGTAGTTGACGAGGCCGTTGTTGGTCAGCGAGCCGACCACGCCGCCGCCCGCATCGAGCGCGACGAGATCATAGACGTGCGAGTTGTTCTGCACGTCGTTCAGCACCGTGGCGACGGCGGACTGATCGTTCCAGCGGCGGACGTTGTAGACCATGCCACCGACGGTCAGCGAGTTGTCGACCGGGCCGAGATCGTGATCCCACTTGGCGCCGAAATCGCTGCCGAAATCCTTGGTCTTGAGCGTCTGGTGGTTGAGTACGGTCTGCTGGAGCAGGCCGTTGCCGCCGATCGCGGCGAGACCCGCGGCGTCGGTGGAGGAGATCACCTGCCCGGTGCGCAGATCCTTCAGGCCGTAATGGGTGGCGGTCGGGAACATCGCCTGCGCGACGTTGAAGTAGGTCTGGTTGCTGCCCTGGATCGGCGTCAGGCCGGCGAGCGGCGAGGCGTTCGGATCGACATAATCGGCCGCCGACGTCAGCCCCGCCGTGCCCGCGCCGGAACCCGGAAAGATGCCGTTGAAGTCGTACTTGCCGTCTAGATAGCGGGCGCGGGCGAACAGGCGCAGGCCCTCGCTCACCGGCTTCTCGATGTCGAGGCGATAGACCGACGAGGTGACGTGCACGCCGTTGGACGAGCTGAAGCGGCGCAGCGCGTTGCCGGTATTCGGGCTATCCGGCACCTCGAAGCTGGCGAAGCTGTTGCCGCCGACGTCGTCCCGCTTCAGGTCGAGGCCCGGAATGCTGCTGATCTTGCCGCTGGCCGAAACGGCGAAAGGCATGTCGGCATAATAGGGATTGTGCTGGTCGCCATGCTTCAGCGTCAGCCGGACGAAGCCGCCGTCGTCGAACTTCTTCTCCAGCATGCCCTTCACGTTATAGGCATTGTAAGAGAAGGGGGTGCGGCGCACGCCCTTCTGCGACTGGGCATAGCCGCCGATGCTGAACGCCCAGCCATCCGCGATCGGGGCTGAGAAATAGCCGTCCGCGCGCAGATCGCCGTAGGTGGCGCCGGTGAAGCGCACCGAGGCGGTCGGCTTGTCATGGTTGGGCTTGAGCGAGATGAAGTTGATCGTGGCGCCGGCGCCGTTGGGCGCGAGGATGCCCGACGTACCGCCCTCGACCGCTTCCATGCGATCGATCGTGATGTCGTTCTGAAAATAGAAGTCGGCGCCGCCGCCGCCGTAGAGGATCGGCATACCGTCCTCTTCCAGCGTGATGAAGGTCTGCGCGCCGCCGCGCAGGCCGCGCACCGAATAATTGTTGGAGATCGGGCCTGCGGTGCCTTCCACGAAGATGCCGGGAACCAGTTCCAGCGTTTCGGCGGTCGAGCGCGGCGCCTTGCGCAGCAGGTCGGCGGAACTGGCCAGCGTGACGTTGGACGATGAGTTGAACAGCGTGCGCTTGCCCGACGTGTTGCCGGTGACGACGATCTCCTGCAATCCCTGCGTGTCGGCGACCGGCGGTTCGGCGCCCGGCGGGGTGGTGGTGTCGGGCTGGGCCGGAGCCGCGGCGGACGCGCTCATCGGCGCGGGCGCGGACTGCACGTAGGCGACGTTGGTGAAGCCGCTCCGCTGGGTCGGGGCGGACGTCGCCGCGCCGCGCTCGGCGATCACGGCGGTGCGGCCGTCGAAGGAGACGAGCCGCAGGTGGCTCGGCCCGATCAGGCGGCGCAGGCCTTCCTCGACCGTGTAATTGCCCTTCACGCCGCCGACCTGGCGGCCCTTCGTCGCCGCGCTGGGGGCGAGAACCTGGATGCCGGCCTGTTGCGCGAAGCTGACGATGCCGTCGGCGGCGGACTGGGCCGGCACGTCGAAGCTGCGCATCTGTCCCTGCGCGAAGGCCGGGCTGGCGACGGCGGAGACAGCCAGCGCTGTCATCGAGGCCGAAAGAAAATGCGAACGGCTGCCGAGCGGCATCATACTCTCCCCTTGTTATGCACCTGCGTTTCTTCGCGACGCATGGTGCCAGATGCGCGGATGGAGAATTTCCGTCAGTGCCCTGAAAATTATTTGGTCTAAAATTATTTCAGGGAACGATCCGGATCACATTCCGATCCCGCACCACGTGCCCGCCGACCATCGCGGCGCTCGCGGTGGCGAAGCCGTCGATATCGTCGGTGCGGAACCAGCCGACCACCTGCTTGTCGGCCAGCGCGGGATAGATGACGAGCTGTTCGGAATGGTAGCGGTTGAACTCGGCCGCAGCCGCCGCCAGGGTCATATCGTCGAGGACGATGCGTCCTTCGCGCCAGGCCAGCGACTGATCGGAGGTGGCGGGCGCCAGCGACGAGATGACGACGCCGGCTTCGTCGGTCATCACCGCGCGCTGACCCGCCCGGACGAACACCGGCTCGGCGCCGCTGGCGGTGGACCAGAGCTTCACCGTGCCCTCGGTCACCGTCACGTCCGATCCGTCGTCGCGGCGGCGCACGTCGAAAGCGGTGCCGACCGCTTGCACGCGCACCGGCCCGGCATGGACGGTGAAGGGGCGCGCGCGGTTGTGGGCGACCTCGAACCAGGCCTCGCCCTCGGCCAGCTCGATGTCGCGGGCGTTGCGGGTGAAGGCCACACGCAGCCGGCTGCTGCTGTTGACCACCGCGACGGATCCTCGCCAGGTGCCGACCGGTTGCACGGCACCGCCCGACATGAACGTGGAAGGGCCCGGCCGTTTTGGGGACCTCGAACCAGGCCTCGCCTTGGCCAGCTCGATGTCGCGGCCGTGCCGGTGAAGGCCACACGCAGCCGGCTGTTGCTTTGACCACCGCGACGGATCCGTCGCCAAGGCGCATCCGGCGGATCTCGCCGACGCCGGTGCTGATCGGCGTCCCCTTCGGCCACATCCAGAGGCCGACGCCGCCGGCGATCGCCGCCGCGATGGCGCCGCCGCCGAATTGCAGGAAGCGACGACGACCGGGAGCGGCTCGGCGTCGTCCGGCTGCTCTTCGGCGGGAGACAGCGCGCGACCGCGATCGAGCAGGCTCAGCGCCGCCTGCGCACGCAGCAGCGCGCCGCGATGGCGGCGGTCGGCATAGATCCACTGTTCGAGCGAGGTGCGCTCGGCATCGTCCAGCCCGCGTTCGATCCGGGCGGCCCACTGGCAGGCGAGGTCGTCGATCATCGGCGTTCCTTCGTCTTGCTGCTGCGCGGGGTCGATTTGCGACGGGTCGGCATCTCGGCGCGCTCCTCGTCGGTCAGTTGGTCGAGGATGCGGCGCAGGCCGCGCGCCACCTCGTTCTCAACCACGGTTTCGGTGAGGCCGAGCCGCACCGCGATCTCGCGCTGGGGCACGCCATCGATCTTGCGCAGGCGGAAGACCTGGCGGGCGCGATCGGGCAGCGCCTCGATCAGCCGCTCGACCCGCTCCAGCGCGCGACGGCCGGCGACGATGCGCTCGGGCGAGCCGCCGTCCTCGGGCGCCTCTTCCAGATCGGCGAGGCCGCTCGCCGCCTCGATGCTGACCACGCGTTCGCGGCGGATCTGCTCCAGCACCACGTTGCGCGCGGTCCGGAAGAGATAGCGGCGCGGATCGTCGATATGCTCGACACGGGTCAGCGTGGCGATGCGGCAATAGGATTCCTGCACCACGTCGTCGATGTCGATCGCCGGGAAGGCGGCACGCAGCCACGCCCGGAGCTGGCGCTCGTGCGGCAGGATGTGGCGGCCCACCCATCCGATCAGCTGTGGCGACATCATGACCATGGCTGGATCGTTAGATGCCGCAGATCGCGCTTTCCGTCACCGATGTCGGGATTTTTTATGGCGTGGCCCGTCCCGCGTAGAGAAGCCGCCCTTCGCCGAGCGTGGCGAGCAGCATAGCGATGTCGGCGGGCGAGACCGCGAAGCAGCCGTCGCTGCGGCCGAGCTTGCCCTGCTGCGGCAGGATCGATGCATCCGCATACCAGGCCGAGTGGATGACGATCGCGCGCTCCTCGGCGTGGGCGTCGGTCGGGTCCAGCCCGGTCAGCCGGCGCGAGAGGCCGTGGACGCCGGTGTAGGTCGGCCCGGTGAGATAGGCGCCCTCCGAGGTGGCCGCCGATCCCACCACGTCCGAGAAGGACTGGAGCATTCCTGTATGATCGGGGTCCGATCCGCGCCCGTGGGCGACGCGCAGGCTGGTCGTCGTGCCGGCCAGGATGTTTACCAGATGCAGGCGGGGGGTCGCGGACGGCAGGCCGAAATCGGCGATAGCGATCACGTCGCGCGACCAGACGAGGCTATTGTGCCGGGCCAGCGCATCGAGCGCGCGTGCCACGAGCACCGGGTTCACGCCCTGCGCGGCGGCGGCGAGGCCGTGTTGGGTCGCCGCATGGCCGATCGCGGGCAGGCTGGCCGCCATGCCGAGCAGGGTGCGGCGGGAGAGGAGGGGCGCGCTCATCCCTTCACCCTAGCACGACGGAGCCGCCTCGTTGGAGCCAGGATGTCGGGCGCTGTACGATGCTCGAAAATATGGTCGATTCGAGGGAGAGGGTGAGATGGCAAAGATGATCTTCGTGAACCTGGCCGTGGCGGATGTCGTGGCGTCCACGGCCTTCTTCGAGGCGGTCGGGTTCGAGCGCGAGCCCAATTTCTCGAACGAGCAGGCCTCGATGATGAAGCTGAGCGACACGATCAGCATCATGATCCTGTCGAAGCCGTTCTTCGCCAGTTTCACCGGCAAGGCGATCGTGGATCCGCGCACCGACGTCGAGGTGCTGATCGCTTTGTCCTGCGACGACCGCGAGGAGGTCGACGCGCTGGTGGCGAAGGCGGTGGCGGCGGGCGGCAAGGGCGATCCCACGCCGACGCAGGATAATGGCTTCATGTACGGCCGCAGCTATGAGGATCCGGACGGTCATATCTTCGAGCTGATGTGGATGGATGTCGCGGCGGCGACCGCGGCGATGGCCGGCCAGCACGGCACGGAACCGCCGGGCAATGCGGTTGGTTGAGGGATATTGCCGACTTCGCTGGCCGATCGTGCCAAAGAGGTTGGGCGAGATATGACAGATCCGGATCGCGCCAAAGCGAAGCGGGTGCCTATCCGATGCTTCCGATGGAGGTGCTCGGTCTCGCCACGCCGGACGCCCGGCGGCGAAAAATTGATCGAGGTTGCGGAACCCGATCCACCTCCAAGCGCTATGCTCGACCAGATGGTAAACGCCACCCCTGCGGCATCTACTGTGCTTCGCTTATTCGGGCGAAACTATCCACAGCCTCAGCATAT
>BACX01000285.1 GCA_000333335.1 Sphingomonas-like bacterium B12
CGCGAACGCTATGACGCGATGTTCGCCGGTTTCGGTGCCGAGATCCATTATGTCTACGAACCGCTCGGCGCGGCCTACAGCTATGCCGCGCGGCTGACCGAGCCGGCTACCATCCTCGTCGCGGATTTCGGCGGCGGCACGAGCGACTTCTCGGTCGTCCGGGTGGCGGCAGCGGGGGAGGCGCCGCGCTGTGTGCCGCTGGGCCATGCGGGCATCGGCATTGCGGGGGATCGGCTGGATTACCGCATCCTCGATCGACTGGTCCTCCCGATGCTCGGCAAGGGCGGGCAATACCGGTCGTTCGACAAGGTGCTGGAAATTCCCCGCAGCTGGTTCTCCGATTTCGCCGACTGGTCGCGCCTCGCATTGATGCGCAACCCGAAGACGATCGCCGAGCTGGAACGGCTACGCCGCAGCGCGATCGACGGCGATGCCATCGCACGGATGATCGCGATCATCGAGCATGAGCAAGGCTATCCGCTTTACGAGGCGGTGGGCAGGGCCAAGCGCGCGCTGTCCGAAGCGGATGCCACGACCTTCCGCTTCGACGGTGGCGGCCTCAGCCTGGAAACCGAGATCAGTCGGGGGGACTTCGAAGGCTGGATCGCCGAGGACGTCGCCGCGATCGAGCGGACGGTGGATCAGGCGCTCGATGCGGCCGGCCTCGAGTCATCGGCGATCGACCGGATATTCCTGACCGGCGGCACCTCGCTCGTTCCCCGCATCCGGCGCATCTTCACCGATCGCTTCGGCGAGGGGCGGATCGAAACCGGCGGCGAGCTGACCTCGATCGCGCATGGTCTCGCCTTGATCGGCCTTGAGGACGATGTCGCGGCCTGGGCCGCCTAGCGCTGCTTCTGGTCCTCATCCGGCCGCAGTGAAGGCATGGCGCCCTCGACCCAGTCGGCTAAGGCCTCGACCAGCCTCGCGGCCTCTTCGCCATGGGCCGTCAGCGTATATTCGACGTGCGGCGGTACGACCGGATAGCTTTTGCGCACGAGCAGACCGTCGCCTTCGAGCTGCTGGAGCGTCTGAGCCAGCATCCGCTCGCTGACCCCGCTGACCTTGCGGCGCAGCTCGCTGAAGCGATGGGTGCCCGAACGCAGCGCGATCAGGCTGAGCACGCCCCAGCTGCTCGTCATGTGACGCAGCACCACGCGCGACGGGCAATCGGGCGCGAAGATGTCGCCGCGCGCCATGCGATCGGCCAGTCCGTTCGATGTCTGCTTCAGCATTTTACAACTTACCAATCTGTACGTACTTACGAATAGTGAGTTAGGGGAATAGATGGGCCGCTTCAACCACTGAAGGAGCTTCCCATGTTTGGCGTCACCGGTGCTTCCGGCCAACTCGGCCGCCTCGTTCTCGATACCCTGCTGGAGGCGATCGACGCCCGTCAGATCGTCGCGCTGGTCCGCGATCCGGCGAAGATGTCGGACTATGCGAACCGGGGCGTGGTCGTGCGCCGTTTCGATTATGGCGACCCCGCCTCGCTCGCGTCGGCGCTCGACGGCGTGGATCGCCTGCTGCTCATTTCGGGCAACGAACTCGGCCAGCGGGTGGCGCAGCATCGTGCCGTGATCGAGGCCGCGAAGGCGGCCGGGATCGGGTTCCTTGCCTACACCAGCATCCTGCATGCCGACACCAGCCCGATCGGCCTCGCCGGCGAGCATCGCGAGACCGAGGCGCTGCTCGCGGCGAGCGGGCTCAGCCACGCCTTGCTGCGCAACGGCTGGTACAATGAGAATTACACGGCCGGTGCCGTTCCGGCGGTAGAGCATGGCGCGGTGCTCGGAAGCTCCGGCACCGGGCGAATCTCAGCCGCCGCGCGCGCCGATTACGCCGCTGCCGCCGCGAAAGTCCTGATCGAGGGGGCTGCAGGCATCTTCGAGCTTGCCGGCGACGATGCCTTCACCCTGTCCGACTTTGCGGGCTTCCTCGCCGATGTGAGCGGCAGGGCCGTCGCCTACCTCGATATGCCGGAGGCCGACTATCGGGCCGCGCTGGAGCAGGTGGGGCTTCCTGCGCCGCTTGCCGCGATGCTCGCGGACAGCAGCGCGCAGGCGTCCACCGATACGCTGTTCGACGACGGCGGTGCGCTGGGTCGGCTGATTGGCCGCCCGACCGTGCCGATGAAGGTGAGCGTCGCGGCGGCGCTCGGCTGACGGCGCGACCCCGGTTTCGTGCGCGTCTCGGCGGCGCGCACGTCGACCGGACGCGAACTCACACGTCCGTCCGGGCGTAGCGCATCGGTGGCATGCCGACATGACGGGTGAAAGCCGTGCTGAACGCGCTCGCCGATCCGTAACCCACGCTGGCGGCGATGCGATCGATCGCCAGCTCGCGTCGACGCAGCAATCGTTTGGCGAGCGCCATGCGCCAGGACAACAGATATTCCATCGGCGGGAGACCGACGATTCGGCTGAACCGGGCGAAGAAGGCCGAGCGCGACATCGCGGCTTCGGCGGCGAGATCGGCGATGGTCCAGCCGTGCGCCGGTCGCGCGTGCATGGCGCGCAGGGCAGCGACCAAGCGCGTGTCCGCCAGCCCGCGGGAGAGGCTGGGGACGGCGGCGATGTCCGTCCCGCAGCGCAGCGCCTCGATCAGCAGGACTTCGAGCAGGCGTTCGAGGACCATTTCGCGCGCCGGGCGGGAATGTCGGGTTTCGTCGCCGACCAACTGGAGCAACTGAGCCAGCCGTGGCATGCCCCGCGCGACCACCATCGACGGCAGCAGCGAGACGAGCAGGGCGGCGTCGGGCGACGCGAAGCTGCATAGGCCGACCTGCATCCGCAGGTTGACCGAATCTTCCGCGCGGCCGACTCGGAAGCGGCCCTCGCCGAGTTCCGTGGGCAGCATGTCGATCCCGTGCGGCGGCGGATCGATGCTCTCGATCACCTGGTCGTTGGCGGATGGCGACAGCACGAAATCGCCGGCACGCGCGACGAAGGGGGCCTGCCCGGCCGATATCACCCGACATTCGCCCTCCAGCACCGCGAAATAGACGGGCTTTCCTTCCACGTTGCGGTCGATCCGCCAGCGCCCGGTATATTCGACGAGCTTGGAGAAGCTGGCCGACGGCTGGAGGAGGGTGACGATCTCGGCCAGCGGATCGACGGTCATGTCAGGACTTTCGCGAAGGAATTCTGGATTTCGAGCTATAGAAGGTCTTGCTTGCGACCGCCATCTTCCGATCGTCATCGACAATTTCGGAGAATGGCATGTCTACCGTCCTCATTACCGGCTGCTCGTCCGGCTTCGGCCTCGAAACCGCGAAGCTCTTCGTGGAAAGGGGCTGGACCGTGATCGCCACTATGCGCAAGCCCGACGCAGACATCCTCCCGCCTGCGGATAATCTGACCATCCTGTCGCTCGACGTCACCGATCCGGCCAGCATCGCGAGCGCGATGGACAAGGCCGGCGATATCGACGTGCTGGTCAACAATGCGGGGTTCGGCGCAGCCGTGCCGATCGAACTGATCGAGCCGGATACGGCGCGCCAGCTGTTCGAGACCAACACGCTGGGCACGCTGGCGATGCTCCAGGCGGTGCTGCCCAAATTCCGTGAGCGGCGCGCCGGCACGATCATCAACGTGACCTCTACGGCGACGCTCAAGCCGCTGCCGCTGGTCAGCGTCTACCGCGCGAGCAAGGCGGCGGTGAACGCGCTCACCGAGAGCCTTGCGGTGGAGATGGAGCCGTTCGGCGTGCGCGTGCACATCGTGCTGCCCGGCCGTTCGCCGGAGACGAGCTTCGGGAACAATGCGATGCCGCACCTGCGCGGGCTCGACAATGCCGATTACAAGCCGTTGATCGAGGGGATGATTGCCAATTTCCGCGACGGTGGCGGGCCGGTCACGCATGCGACCGACGTGGCGGAGGCGGTCTGGCGGGCGGTGACCGATCCCGCCGCGCCGCTCAGGATCCCGGCCGGCGAGGACGCGGTGCAGTGGATGGCCGAAGCGGGCTGATCGCGCATCACGCGCTTTCGCGGACCGTTTCCATCGCGACGTAGGTGGATGTGCTGGCGACGTGCGGCAGGCTCGATATGCGCTCGCCCAGCACGCGGCGATAGTCGCGGATGTTGGCGGTGCGCACCTGAGCAGATAGTCGAAGCTGCTCGCGATCATGTGACATTCCTCGATCTCGGGCACGCGCAGCACGGCGGCGTTGAACTCGCCCAGCGCCTTCTCGCGCGTGTCCGACAGCTTCACCTCCGCGAAGGCGACATGATCGAGGCCGAGCCGCCCCGGGTCGACGATCGCGCGGAAACCCCGGATCACGCCGCCGTCCATCAGCCGCTTCAACCGCATCTGCGTGGGTGTCTTGGACAGGCCGATGCGATCGGCGAGATCGGTGACGGTCATGCGGCCATCGGCGCGGAGCGCGGCGACGATCTTGCGGTCGAACTCGTCCAAATCACTGGTCATGGGCATTATCCGGATCGAAAGATCGTCTAGTAAGGCATTTTATAGGTAAAGGACGTATATCTCGCCCTTCAAGAAGGCAAATATCCTTCATGAAATCGGCTATGAGGGCAGGCATGACCGAGCCCTTCTCCTTCGCCCGCTTCTCGCCCGCCGTCAGTCAGCCCACGCCGTTGCGTGCCGCGATCACCGCCGCCTACCGCCGGCCCGAGGCCGAGGCGATGGCGCCGCTGATCGAGGCGGCGACGCTGGAACCTGCCACCGGCCAGGCGGTCGCGGCGACGGCGAGAAAGCTTGTAGAGGGGCTGCGGACCAACCAGCAGGCGAGTGGCGTCGCCGCGCTGGTGCAGGAGTTCGCGCTGTCCAGCCGCGAGGGCGTGGCGCTGATGTGCCTCGCCGAGGCATTGCTACGCATCCCCGACAACGCCACCCGCGACGCGCTGATCCACGACAAGATCGCGCCGGGCGAGTGGAAGGCGCATCTCGGCGGCGAGCGTTCGCTGTTCGTCAATGCGGCGACCTGGGGCCTGGTGGTCACCGGCAAGCTGACGTCCAGCGTCAACGAGGCGGGGCTGGGCGCGGCGCTCACCCGGTTGCTCCATCGCGCCGGCGAGCCGGTGATCCGCAAGGGCGTGGAGCTCGCGATGCGGATGATGGGCGAGCAGTTCGTGACCGGCGAGACGATCGCCGAGGCGCTGCGTCGCGCCAAGACGATGGAGGCGAAGGGTTTCGCCTACAGCTACGACATGCTCGGCGAGGCGGCGATGACGGCGGCCGATGCCGACCGTTATTATCGCGATTACGAGGCGGCGATCCACGCGATCGGCAAGGCCTCGGCAGGGCGCGGCATCGTCGCGGGGCCGGGCATCTCGATCAAGCTTTCGGCGCTCCACCCGCGCTACGCCCGCGCCAAGGTCGAGCGGATGATGAGTGAGTTGCTGCCGCGCGTGAAGGCGCTGGCGGCGCTGGCGAAGGGCTACGACATCGGCCTCAACATCGATGCGGAGGAGGCGGATCGCCTCGAAATCTCGCTCGATCTGCTGGAGAGCCTGGCGCTCGATCCCGATCTGGCAGGGTGGAACGGCATCGGCTTCGTGGTGCAGGCCTATGGCAAGCGCTGCCCGTTCGTGATCGACTGGATCATCGATCTCGCTCAGCGCGCGGAACGACGCATCATGGTGCGGCTGGTCAAGGGCGCCTATTGGGATGCCGAGATCAAGCGCGCGCAGGTCGACGGTCTGCCGGGCTTCCCGGTTTATACGCGCAAGATCCACACCGACATCGCCTATGTCGCCTGCGCGAAGAAGCTGCTCGCGGCCCGCGCGCACGTCTTCCCGCAGTTCGCGACGCACAATGCGCAGACGCTGGCGACGATCTACGAGCTGGCCGGCAAGGATTTCGCGCAGGGCGATTACGAGTTCCAGTGCCTGCATGGCATGGGCGAGCCGCTCTATTCGCAGGTCGTTGGTGCCTCGAAGCTGGGCCGCCCATGCCGCATCTACGCGCCGGTCGGCACGCACGAGACTTTGCTCGCCTATCTGGTGCGGCGCTTGCTGGAGAACGGCGCCAACTCCTCCTTCGTGAACCGTATGGCCGACGATGCGGTGTCGGTGGAGGAACTGATCGCCGATCCGGTCGAGGTGGTGCGTGCCATGCCGCAGCCGGGTGCGCCGCATCCGCAGATCGCATTGCCTGCCGATCTCTATCCGAACCGAGGCAATTCGGCTGGCCTCGATCTCAGCGACGAAACCGTCCTGTCGGCGGTGGACGCGGCGCTGGTCGAAGGCTCCCGGCAGAGCTGGGTCGCGGTGGCGGCCGGTGCATCGGGTGTGGCCCGCAACGTGCTGAATCCGGCGGATCAGCGCGATGTCGTCGGCACCGTGACCGAGGCGACGACCGACGAGGCTGTCGCGGCGGTATCGCGCGCCGCCGCATCCGGCTGGTCTGGCACGCCAGCGGCCGACCGCGCCGCGATGCTGGAGCGTGCCGCCGATCTGCTGCAGGCGCGGATGCCGGTGCTGCTCGGCCTGATCATGCGCGAGGCGGGCAAGTCGATGCCCAACGCGATCGGCGAGGTGCGCGAGGCGATCGATTTCCTGCGTTACTATGCCGTTCAGGGCCGCGCGCTGCTGCCCGATCATCGCCCGCTCGGGCCGGTGGCGGCGATCAGCCCGTGGAACTTCCCGCTGGCGATCTTCACCGGGCAGGTCGCGGCCGCGCTGGTGGCGGGCAATCCGGTGCTGGCCAAGCCCGCCGAGGAGACGCCGCTGATCGCCGCCGAGGCTGTCCGCATCCTCCACGAAGCGGGCGTGCCGGAGGATGCGCTCCAGCTCATTACCGGCGATGGCCGGATCGGTGCGGCTCTGGTCGGCGCGCCCGAGGTGGCCGCCGTGATGTTCACCGGATCGACCGAGGTCGCACGGCTGATCCAGCGCACGCTTGCCGGGCGCCTCTCGCCCGAGGGGCGGCCGATCCCGCTGATCGCCGAGACGGGCGGTCAGAATGCGATGATCGTCGACAGCTCGGCGCTGACCGAACAGGTCGTCGCCGACGTGATCGCTTCGGCCTTCGACAGTGCCGGCCAGCGCTGCTCGGCGCTGCGCGTGCTGTGCGTGCAGGACGAGGCGGCGGATCGCACGCTCGCCATGCTCAAGGGGGCGCTGGCGGAACTGTCCGTGCGTCCGACCGACCGCCTCGCCGCCGATGTCGGTCCGGTCATCACGGCGGAGGCGCGCGACGGCATCGAGAGTCATGTCGAGCGGATGAAGGAGCTCGGCCTGCGCGTCGAACGCCTGCCGCTCGGCACCGAGACGACGCACGGCACCTTCGTCGCGCCGACGATCATCGAGATCGGCGACATCGCGCAGATCGAGCGCGAGGTGTTCGGGCCGGTGCTGCACGTGCTGCGTTACAAGCGGAGCGATCTCGACAAGCTGATCGGCGCGATCAACGCCACCGGCTACGGCCTCACGTTCGGCGTGCAGACCCGGCTGGACGGCATGATCGATTATGTGACGAGCCGGATCGGGGCGGGCAATCTCTACGTCAACCGCAACATGATCGGCGCGGTGGTGGGCGTGCAGCCGTTCGGCGGGCACGGCCTTTCCGGCACCGGCCCCAAGGCGGGTGGGCCGCTCTATCTCGGGCGGCTGGTGACGGGGCCGGCGGTGACGGTGGCGGACGCGCGGCCGATCGGCGGCGCGCTTGGCGATTTCGCGCGCTGGCTCGATGGCAAGGGCGAGGCCGAAGCGGCCGACGCGGCGCGCCGCTATGGCGAGGAGACGGCGGTCGGCGAGATGCTGACGCTGCCGGGGCCGGTGGGCGAGGATAATCGCTACGCGCTGCATCCGCGTGGCGCGGTGCTGCTGAAGCCTGTGACCAAAGCGGGGTTGTTCGACCAGCTTGCCGCCGTTCTGGCGACCGGCAACGATGCGATGATCGAGGCGACCGCCGATGTCACCGATGCGCTGGACGGCCTGCCGGCGAGCGTCACGGCACGGATCGTCACGAAGCGCCGCGCGGNCGCCGGCGCGCTGGTGGAAGGGGGAGCCGGGCAGGTCTCGGCCGCACT
>BACX01000284.1 GCA_000333335.1 Sphingomonas-like bacterium B12
CCATCATGGCACGAAAGATCGGGAAACTGGTCGCGATCGGCGCGCGGTCGTCGACCGTCACGGGCTTTCGCGCGGCCAGCGAGGCGATGGCGAAGCTCATCGCGATACGGTGATCGAGATGCGTCGCGACCGTCGCGCCGCCGGCCAGCTTCTCGCCGCCGGTGCCCGTCGATGATGAGGCCGTCCTCGATCTCCTCGACCCGCGCGCCGATCGCGCGCAAGCCGTCCGCCATCACGGTGATGCGGTCCGATTCCTTGACGCGCAGCTCCTCCAGCCCCCTTAAGGTCGAACGGCCGTGCGCCAGCGCGCAGGCGACGAAGAGGATCGGGAACTCGTCCACCATCGAGGGAACGATCGACGGGTCCGGCTCGATCCCTTGCAGGGCGGATGCCTTCACGCGCAGGTCCGCCACCGGCTCGCCGCCGACGATCCGCTCGTTCTCGAACACGATGTCGCCGCCCATCGCGCGCAGCACGTCGTAGAGGCCGGCGCGCGTCGGGTTGAGGCCGACATTCTCGACCACGATATCCGAACCCGGCACGATCAGCGCCGCCACCACCGGGAAACCGGCGGAGGAGGGGTCGCCGGGGACGACGATATGCTGGGGCTTCAACTCGGCCTCGCCGGTGATCGCGATGATCCGCTCGCCGCCGATTTCCTCGACGGTCAGTTCGGCGCCGAAGCCGCGCAGCATCCGCTCGCTATGGTCGCGGGTCGGAACCGGTTCGATCACGCGGGTGATGCCCGGCGTGTTGAGGCCGGCGAGCAGCACCGCCGACTTCACCTGTGCGGATGCGACCGGCAGGCGATATTCGATCGGCACGGCGGGCACGAGACCACGGACCATCAGAGGCAGGCGGCCACCCGGCGAAGGGGTGAACTCGGCGCCCATCTTCGACAGCGGATCGATCACGCGGCCCATCGGGCGCTTGGACAGCGAGGCATCGCCCACGAAGGTCGCGGTGACGGCATGGCTCGCGACGAGGCCCATCAGCAGCCGGGTCGAGGTGCCCGAATTGCCCATATCGAGCGCGGCTTCCGGCTGGAGCAGGCCACCGACGCCAACGCCATGGATCGTCCACATCCCATCCTCGCCGCGCACGATCGAGGCGCCCATCGCCCGCATCGCTTGCGCCGTGGCGAGCACGTCCTCGCCCTCCAGCAGTCCCTCGACGCGGCTCTCCCCCATCGCCAGCGCGGAGAGCATCAGCGAGCGGTGCGAGATCGACTTGTCGCCGGGCACGCGCACGCGACCGACAAGCGGTCCGGAAGTCGAGAGGCGGAGCGGGGAGGCGGGGGCGTGGCTCATGCGCGCGGGCTTTTGACAGCGGCGTCCCGCTATGGCAAGGCGCCCGGCCTGACGATTCCGGTGGTTGCCGCCGGGCGCGCCCTTCTCTCGAGCGATTGGATGTGGACGAAACATGGTGAAGCCTGAATGGGGCACCAAGCGGACCTGCCCGAAGTGCGGCACCCGCTTCTATGATCTGGGCAAGGAAGACCCCGTGACCTGCATCGCCTGCGGCATCCAGTGGGAGCCGGAGCCGGTGCTCAAGTCCAAGCAGCCGCTGCCCTTCGACGCGCCCAAGCCCGTCAAGGAGAAGAAGGAAGAGGAAGATTCGGATCTCGCCGAGGATCTGGACATCGGTGACGATGACGAGGAGCCGGCGGACGACGACACCGATATCGGTGGCGACGACGATCTCGGCGTTGCCAAGCACGACGACGAGGACGAGCAGTAAGCACGTCGTCGGGCGTCCATCCGGGGCCTCTCGCAGAAAAATGCGAAGGCCCCGGAAAGGCGCTTGCAAGGGTGGGCCGCCTGCCCTAAAGGCGGCGCTCCCGAGGCCGGAACCCAGCCGGATCGGGCAGAAAAATGTGGGGCCGTAGCTCAGCTGGGAGAGCGTCGCAATGGCATTGCGAAGGTCAGGGGTTCGATCCCCCTCGGCTCCACCATTTCTCAAAGCCCTGCGAAAGCGGGGCTTTTTCATTTCCGCCGCTTGCCGTTCGTGGTCAATCCGACGACGTTGGTGTCGCAGATGCGCCTGCGCGTGAGTCCGCAGCTGTTCATCGTGCACATCACCTTCGATAAGGAAGCGAGTGCCCTGCGCGGCGGTCATGATATGCAAGTCCTCGACGACCGGCGCGCCCGGTCGACCGGGTAGCAGGGGGGCAGGCACGACGGGAGGATGTCGGTGGCGCGAATTGCGGCGGTGCTTCTTGCGGCAGGCCTGTCCTCGCGCTTCGGGCAGGCGGACAAGCTGCTGGCGCCGCTCGACGGCCTGGCGCTCGCGCAGCATGCGGCCGGGGTGCTGGCGCAGTTGCCGCTCCATGCGCGCCTCGTGGTCACCCGAGATGTCGGGATGGACTGGCCCGGCTTCGGCATCGTCGCCAACGACCGGCCGGAGGCGGGATTGTCACGTTCGCTGGCGCTTGGCGTCACGGCCGCGAGGGCGCTGGACGCCGAAGCCGTGCTCGTTGCGCTCGCCGACATGCCGTTCATGCCCGCGGCCCATTTCGTGGCCCTGATCGGCCGCTTCACCGGTTCAGCCTCGCTCGTCGCATCCACGGCCGGCGCCGATCCCATGCCGCCCGCCCTGTTTGGCAGCGACTGGTTCGGCGAACTCGAATCCCTGAGAGGCGATCGGGGTGCGCAGGCGCTCCTCCGTAATGCCGATCTCGTCCGCGCGCCTGCGCAATGGCTCGTCGATATCGACCGCCCGGAGGATCTGGCACAGGCCCGGGCAAGGCAGGGCGGTCATGGCGCCGCCCAACCCTGACCAGCCAGTCTGTCGTACGATCCTCGGCACGCTCGACGGATCAGCTCGTCGGCGAACGTGAGGCCGAACCCTACGTTGCTGCAGCGGATCGCAAGGAGGCTGCTGCCCGGTCGTTCGAGCGCTTGCGCGTGGACTGCGCATGCTGCCATGCATCGCGCTCCGCGAAGATGCGCTGCATCTCGGCCATGTTCTCCGTGCCCCAGACGCACAGCGGTTCGAGCGCCTGCGCGAGGCTGCGGCCGAGCAGGGTCAGCGTGTAGTCGACGCGTGGCGGAACCTCCTTGTAATCGGTCCTGAGCAGCACGCCGTCCGCCTCCAGTTCCTTCAGCTGCTGGATCAGCACCTTGTCGCTGACGTCGCGCACGGCGCGCTTCACTCACCGTACCGGTTGGGGCCGCGCAGCAGGAAATACAGGATCAGAGGCTTCCACTTGCCGGAGATGATGCGCAGCGTCGCATCGAGCCCGCAGGTGAAGGCGGGGGCGATCGGCACATCGTCGGACGCTCCGCCGGGCTCAGGGGGTGTGTCGGACATTTTCGATACTTACCAAAAGGTGCATACTTGTCCGTAGGTAGGCACCTCTCCAGCTAGGCGCAATCCTGACTGGAGGTTTGTATGAAGAGACTGGAAGGCAAGACGGCGATCATCACCGGCGGCGGCACGGGCATCGGGCTGGCGTCCGCGAAGCGCTTCATCGCCGAGGGCGCGTTCGTCTACATCTTCGGGCGCCGGCAGGCTCCGCTCGACGCGGCGCTGGCCGAACTCGGTCCGAACGCCCGCGCGGTCGCCGGATCGGTGGCCGATCCGACCGACCTCGATAGGCTGTTCGATGCGGTGAGGACCGAGCGCGGGACGCTCGACATCCTGCTCGCCAATGCCGGCACGGGCGCGATCGTGCCGCTGCCGGAGATCACGGCCGAGCATTATGATGCCACCTTCGACGTCAACGTGAAGGGCACGATCTTCACCGTGCAGAAGGGCCTTAAACTGATGGGCGAGGGCGGATCGATCATCCTCACCGGTTCGACGACCGGGGTGATGGGTACGCCGTCGTTCAGCGTCTACAGTGCCTCGAAGGCGGCGGTACGCAATCTGGCGCGTAGCTGGGCGCAGGATCTGCGCGGCACCGGCATCCGCGTCAACGTGTTGTCGCCGGGGCCGACGCTGACCGAACTCGCGTCCGAAGTGGTCGGTCGCGATGCGATGATCGAGATGGGGGCGGGCACCCCGATCGGCCATGTCGGCGATCCGGCCGAGGTCGCTGCAGTCGCGGCGTTCCTCGCCTCTTCGGACAGCAGCTTCATGACCGGCGGCGAGGTGTTCGCCGACGGCGGCCTCGCGCAGATCTGAGGTTTGCCGGACAGCGCCGGCCGGGTCTCTCCCGGCCGGCGCTGTCTGCATCAGAAGCGGAAGCCCACCGTTCCCGTCCAGGTGCGCGGATCGCCGTAATAGACCGTCTGGATGTTGCCGACCGACGAGAATTCCTGCGCGTCGGTCTTGTAGATGGTGTTGGCCGCGTTCTTCACGCCGCCCTGCACGTACCAGTGGCCGTTCGGCGCGTCGTAGCGGACGTAGGCGTTGAACAGCCAGTAGCCGTTCTCGTAGAGGCCCGGTCGGTTGTCGACCGACAGCCACTGCTTGTCCACGAAGCGGGCGTCGCCGCCCACCGTGATCGTGCCCGCGCCGTTCAGGTCGAACGCATAGTCGGTGCCGAGGCTGGCGGAGAGCGGTGGCGCGAAGGCAGGCTTGCAGGTGATCTGCGCGCCCGTCGGGTTGCAGGAGAAAGCGGGCGCGCGGCGGGCATCGTCGAAGCGCAGATATTTGGCGTTTAGGTAGCCGACGTCGGCGCGGATCGACCAGGCCTTGGTCGGCCGGATCGCGAGTTCCGTCTCTATGCCCCAGATGCGCAGCTTGCCGGCGTTGACCACCGGGAAGGAGCCGCCCGCGACACCGGTCGTGCCGCCGCCGACACGCGCCTGGAAATCCTTGTAGTCGCTATAGAAGACGTCGCCCGACAGGCTGACGCGCCCGCCGAGGAAGCTGCCCTTGGCGCCGGCCTCGTAGGTCCACACCGTCTCGGGCTTGAAATAGGGGACGATGACGGTCTGGCCGTCGATCACCTGGGTCACGTCGCCAAGACCATTGACGCGGCCGTTGAACCCGCCCGACTTGAAGCCGCGCGAGGCCGAAGCATAGAGCAGCGTATCGCGCGTCGGCTTGTAGGAGAGCGTGAAGCTCGGCGTCCAGGCGTGGAAATCGACATGGTCGAGATCGTCGTACGGGGCGGGCAGCGAGCCGGGGAAATCGAACGGCGCGCTGGTGACCGTGCCGCCGAGCAGCGGGTTGCCCAGCACCGTATAGGTCGAGCGGATGTAATGCTTGCGCTCGCTGGTGTAGCGGATGCCCGCCGTCGCCGAGAGCTTGTCGGTGAAATCGTAGGTCATCTGCCCGAAGGCGGCGTAGCTCTTGGTCGTCTGGAAATCGGTGATGTAGCGGGTGAAGGTGGCGGGGGTGCCGAGCACCGTCAGATAATCGTCGTCATAGGACACCTGGTTCGAGCTGATATGCTCGTTCAGGTAATAGAGGCCGGCGACGCCCTTCAGCGGACCGTGATCGTATTTGAGCTGCACTTCCTGGCTGATCTGCCGTTGGCGCACGCCGACATAGGCATCGGCGAGCTGGAGCTGGGTCGCGTCGAAATCGAGCCAGTAATTGGGCTTGAGCTTGCGATAGGCGCTGATCGAAGTGAGCGTGAAGGCATCGTTCAGCTCCACGTTCGCGGTAAAGGCGACGCCATAATGGTGGAGCGTCTGGTCCTGCCCCGGCTGGAGGCTGGTCGATGCCTTGTAGTCGTAGGCGCCGTAGGGGTAGGCGGGCGAGATCACCTGCTGCGCGCCGGTAACGAGATCGACGTTGGTGAGCGGCGCGGTCGCATAGCCGAGCGTCGGGCGGGTGTGCTGGCGGGTGTAGTCGCCCTCCAGCGTCAGTTCCACCTTGTCGCTCGCCTTGTAGCGCAGGATGGCGCGGCCGGCCTGTGTGTTGCGGTCGTTATAGTGGCGGCCGGTGAGCGGATCCTCGACCGTGCCGTCGCGCCGGTCGTAGACTCCGGCGAGGCTGAGCGCGAGCTTGTCGGTGACGAGCGGGATGGTGACGTAACCGTTGGCGAGCTTCTGGTTGTACGATCCGTTAGTGAAGTTGCCGCTGGCGTGGAACTGCTCGAGATCCGGCTTCTTCGAGATGATGTTGACCGCGCCGCCGATCGTATTCTTGCCGTAGAGCGTGCCCTGTGGCCCGCGCAGCACCTCGATATGATCGACGTCGAACAGGTTGAACAGCGCGCCCTGGATGCGGCTGATATAGACGCCATCGACATAGACGCCGACTGCCGGGTCGAATGTCTGCAGCGCGTCCGGCTGACCGATCCCGCGGATGAAGATGTTGGCGTTGCTGGTGGAGCCGCGGCCCTGCACGAGGTTCACGTTGGGCGCGGTGCCCTGGATACCCGAAAGATCGATCGCCTGCGCCTTGGCCAGCTGATCGGCGGTGTAGGCGGTCACCGCGATCGGCACGTCGATCAGCTTCTCCGCGCGGCGCCTTGCCACGACGACGATCTCGTTCCCGGACGGCTGCTCAGCCGCGACGGCTGGCGAGGCCGGGCCGGCGGGTGCGTCCTGCTGGGCGAGTGCCGGTGCCGTCGCCAGCAGGGCGGTGCCGAGCGCGAGACGAGTCCGTAGAGCGGCGATGCTGCGAGCCATCGAAAGCGTTCCTTCTCCTGAACCGGGCCTCCTCCTGCACTGGGGTTGCTCCGGCGTTGGATGTCTTATACTGAAACCTGAACCGGCTTTCAACTTTGGAAAAATGGCCGGACGCGATATCGAGGCGAGGATGACAGGGCGCAAAGCTGGGCCGAAGGCGCGGCCGGGACCGGTGGGGATGGCGTCGTCTTCGGGCGCCAAGGTGCCGCGCACCGAACGCGGGCGCCGCACGCTGCGCGCGCTGCTGGATGCGGCGGCCGACGAATTCGGGGAACGGGGCTTTCACGACGCCGCGATCGCCAAGATCGCCGAGCGCGCCGGCACCGCGATCGGCAGCTTCTACACCTATTTCGATTCCAAGGAGGCGATCTTCCGCGCGCTGGTGCAGGACATGAGCCGGCAGGTGAAGGAGCATGTCGTGCCCCACATCCTGCGCGAACCGGATCGCCTGTCTGGCGAACGCGCGGGGATCGAGGCCTTCCTGGGCTTCGTGCGGCACCACAAGGCGCTCTACACGATCATCGATCAGGCCCGTTTCGTCGCGGCGGACGCGCATCACGACCATTATCAGGGCATCGCCGACGGCTATCGCGCCAGTCTCGACCAGGCGGTGGCGAGGGGGGAGATCCAGCCCGGCGACAACGAGGTGCGCGCCTGGGCGATCATGGGCATGAACGTGTTCCTCGGCCTGCGCTACGGCGTGCTCACCGACGACGGCGATCCGAAGGACATTTCCGCGACGGCGACCGATCTGATCGCCAACGGCCTTTCGATGCGAGGCGCTGACTAGCCGGGATATCGGGGTTGCGATCGGGGCGGCATGTCGGCAAAGCGCCGGCCTTCGCGCTTCGGGAGCCAACAGCACGTGAACAGCCGATCCCTCGGCCTCGACTTCGGCACGACCAACAGCGTCGTCGCGCTCGGCGGGAATGGCGCATCGGAACTGGTGCCGTTCGCGGCGCCCGGCGGCACGCAGCCGGTGTTCCGTTCGGCGCTCTGCTTCTGGCACGATGACGACGTGAAGGGCGGGCTGGCGCACGAGGCCGGACCCTGGGCGATCTCCGAATATCTCGAATATCCCGAGGACAGCCGCTTCCTGCAATCGTCAAGACGTCGC
>BACX01000283.1 GCA_000333335.1 Sphingomonas-like bacterium B12
CGGGCAGGTGACGGTGGTGATGGCCGACATGGCGGCGAGCGTCTGGGCCGCGCCCGTGCTGACCCGCGACTATCATCTGCGGCCCGATCAGTTCGGCGGCTGGATGGGGCTGGTGATCCTGCTGTCGGGCATCGTCGGCGCGATGCTGGGCGGACTGGCGGCCGATTTCGGGCAGAAGGGGCGCATCCCCGGCGGGATGCTGGCGGCGGCGATCGCGGCCGCCGCGCTCTCCATCCCCGCCGCCTTCTTCGCGGTGATGCCGACGTCGACCGGCTTCGCCTGGGCGCTCGGCCTTTTGCTGACCTGCGGCGGGGTGACCGGCCTCGTCACCGCGACGGCGCTTTCCATCTACATTCCCAACGAGGTGCGCGGCTTCTGCCTCGGCCTGTTCATCGTGATCGGCGCGGTCGGCGGCCTGGGCATCGCGCCGAGCCTCGTGCCGCAGATCAGCGCGATGCTGGGCGGAGAGGGGCATATCGGTATCGCGCTGGCGATCGTCAGCGTCGCGACCAGCATCGTCGCTCTGTTCGGCTTCCTGTTCGCCATCCGGCACCAGCCGGCGTTGCCGGGCCGCTAGGGCAGGAGGCTTCGCGCCTCCTCCCACCAGCCTTGCACGAGTTCGCCGGCCGGGCCGCTCCGCGCCAGTGCGGCGGATTGGCCGGCCCACGCCTGCATTGCGGCGAGATCGTTGCGCTTCACCGCATCGGCGCGCATCGCGGCGGTAAGTCCGCGCTGGACCGGGTAAGGCGCGGGATCGGGCATGTCGGACGCCGCATAGGGCGTGACGATCGATCGCCCGGGCCGCCCGCTGAACGCGCGGGTGATGGCGGTGCTCTCCGGCGGTGTACCGGGCAGCGCATCGGCCCAGGCAGCCGGCGTGTCGCTCTCGTCGGAGCGGAGCAGGGCCGTGCCGATCTGCACCGCGCTCGCACCCAGCGTCAGCGCGGCGGCGATGCCCCGACCGTCCGCAATGCCGCCCGCCGCGATCACCGGGATCGAGAGGCGGTCGGCCAGCGCCGGGACAAGCGCCATCAGCCCGACGCCGGTCGTCCGCGCCGCGACGGGATCGAAGGTGCCGCGATGGCCGCCCGCCTCATACCCCTGCGCGATCACCGCGTCGGCGCCCGCCGCCTCCGCCGCCAGCGCCTCGGCCAGCGTCGTGGCGGTGGCGAACCAGGCGATGCCGGCCTCCTTCAGCGCGGCGACCATATCGGGCGGGAAGAGACCCATGATCGACGATGCGGCAGTCGGCTTCGCGGCCAGCAGTGCCTCGGTCTGCGCGGCGAAATCGGGCGGGGTGGCATCGCCGGCACTGGCCTCGACCGGCGGACCCCATTGGCCGAGAAAATCACGGATCGCGGTTTCCCCATCCGCATCGCGCGCGGGCGCCGGCTCTGGCACCCAGAGGTTGATCTGGAAGGGGCCGTCGGTCGCGGCGCGGAAGGCATCGGCCCAGCGGGTGATCGCGGGCGGAGCGGTCAGCACCGCGCCATAGGCGCCCATGCCGCCCGCCTGCGCCACCGCGATCGCACGGCCGACCGGGGCGGCGCCCGCCATCGGCGCCTCGCAGATCGGCAGCGCCATGCCGTAACGTTCGCAGAAGGCCCTGGTCCGGTCGCCGATATCCGGTCGCTGCATGTCCGTCTCCGTTCGCCCGATGCGCGGGCCTCAGGTCTTGCGACGTTGCTCCACCAGCCCGATCGCGGTGGCCACCGCGCCTTCGACATCCAGTGCGCTGGTATCGAGCAGAACGGCGTCGTCAGCCTGCTTCAGCGGCGCGATGCCGCGGCCGGAGTCGCGTTCGTCCCGCGCCCGAATGTCGCCCAGCACATGCTCGTAGGTGACGGCGAGGCCCATCCGCTGCAGTTCATCGAACCGTCGCTGCGCGCGGACATCGGGCGAGGCGGTGACGAACAGCTTCGCCTCCGCCTCCGGCGCGATCACCGTGCCGATGTCGCGGCCGTCCAGCACCGCGCCGCCCTTCTGACCGGCGAAGTCCCGCTGCCGTTCGAGCAGCGAGGCGCGTACCGAGGGGTGGGCCGAGACGATCGAGGCGGCGCGGCCGGCCGCCTCGCTCTTGAGGCCTGGATCGGTGAGCAGCGCATCGTCGAAGGCGCAGGCGTGGAAGGCGTCGCCCTCGTCCGCCGGGTCGCCGCCGGCACGCAGCACCGCGATGCCGACCGCACGATAGAGCAGGCCGGTGTCGAGATGCGGCAGGCCGTAATGCCTGGCCAGCGCCTTGGCGATGGTGCCCTTGCCCGATGCGGCGGGTCCGTCGACGGCGATGATCATGTCTGGGGTGTCCGGTTGCCGCGCAGTGCCGCGATCAGGCCGATCAGCGCGATGATCCCCCACACGCTCTCCAGCACCACGAAGGGAAGGTTGAATCGACGCTGACCGAGATCAGCAGCA
>BACX01000282.1 GCA_000333335.1 Sphingomonas-like bacterium B12
GCCGCGGGGCGCCAGGCTGAGGCGATCGACGCCCGCCACCGGCACGCCGTGCGCGTGCAGCCGCGCGACCAGCAGCGAGGCGAGATCGCCGCGCTTGCGGACGAGGATCATGATGTCCTCGGGGCGCAGCTGGCGATCCTTGGTGACCATCCACGGCCGCGCCTCGATCCACGCCTTCACCTGACGCGCGAGCCTGTCGGCGAACATGCGGGTGGTCGAAGGCTCGCAACCAAGGCGGCACGCGGCCATAATCGAAGCGGAGGCGGAGCAGGCTGCCCATTTCGACTTCGCCTGCCAGACCGTCGACGATCCGTACGATCATCGGCTCGCCGTCGTGCCAGGGCATGAAGTCGGTGACGCGCACCCGCCCGCTATCGGTGCTGTGCTCCGTTTCCAGGATCAGCGTGTCACCGCGATACTGGCGTTCCACCACGCTGACGAAGCCGGTCGGCGCAAGCTGCCAGCAGCCGTTGGCCTGGTCGCCGAGCAGGGCCGCAAAGCAGGCGTCGCTGTCGAAGCTCGGCAGGCACAGGAAGTCGATCGAGCCGTTACGTGCCACGAGCGCGGCGGTGCGTCCGTCGCCGATCAGCGCATAATCCGCAATCGGTGATGTCATTGGTTAGGCCTTCAGATCGATGGCGAACAGGCGTGCCCCCGCAGCGATGAACAGCCGGCGCCCATCGCAGCCGCCGAAGCAGAGATTGGATACGGTCGCATCGATCGGAATGTAGCCGAGCCGCTCCCTCGCGCCCGACCAGATATGCACGCCGTCGCCCGCGCTGACCCACACCCAGCCGCGCGCATCGACCGCGAAGCCGTCCGGATAGCCGTGATCGGTGCGACAAAAGCGCTCACCGTTGCTCCATTTGCCGTCCGGACCCAGATGGAAGCGCTGAACCTCATGCTTCGCGCCGGCCGAAAAGCCGGGCACCTCGCCCAGCGATAACGATGTGTCGGAGACGTAGAGTGATCGGCCGTCTGGTGAGACCGCGACGCCGTTCGGCTGCTCGAAATCTGCGATGCGATCCAGCGAGCCCAGCGTCGGGTCAAAACGATACACGCTGCGGTGATCAAGTTCGGGATCGGCCAGCGCGCCTTGGCTCGGCATGATGATGCCGAAGATCGGATCGGTGAACCAGATTGCGCCGTCCGGCGCGACCGCGATGTCATTGGGTGAGTTGAGACGCCTACCCAAGTAATGAGTGACGATCGGCTCGGGCTCGCCGCGAAGATCGGGAGCCGATCGACTGATGCAGCGGCGACCATGCTCGCAATGCCACACCGATCCATCGGCTGCGACGGCGTTGCCGTTCATGAACCAGGTGCCACGGCCGCACCCAGCCGCGTGGAAGCCAGCATTGAGGCGTTCGACGACACCTGGACGTGGGGCGAGGCCTCCCGGAACGCATTGCTGGACATAGACGGCGGCACCAACCGGCAGTTGCAGGTGATGATGCGCGCGATGCACGACGCGCTCGGCGACAGTCCGCTGATGGCCTATCTGGCGATGATGGCGGTGCGGCTGGTCGAGTTGCATCGCGTGCTGAAAGAGACGGGCTCGCTCTATCTGCACTGCGATCCGACCGCGAGCCACTATCTCAGGCTGGTGCT
>BACX01000281.1 GCA_000333335.1 Sphingomonas-like bacterium B12
GTGAGGTCAACGGCCACGACATGTCGACGCGCGCCTATGTCGGCGCCTTCAACTTCAAGGGGCAGGACCAGCAGAAGAATGTCGGCAAGCTCTCGGGCGGTGAGCGCAATCGCGTCCACATGGCCAAGATGCTGAAGCGCGGCGGCAACGTGCTGCTGCTCGACGAGCCCACCAACGACCTCGACGTCGAGACGCTGGGCGCGCTGGAAGAGGCCATCGAGAATTTCGCGGGCTGCGCCGTGGTGATCAGCCACGATCGCTTCTTCCTCGATCGCCTCGCCACTCACATCCTCGCCTTCGAGGGCGACGGCCATGTCGAATGGTTCGAGGGGAATTTCGAGAGCTACGAGGAAGACAAGCGCCGCCGTCTCGGCGACGCGGCGGATCGTCCGGGCGCGGGTTCCTACAAGAAGCTCACCCGCTGATCGCGAGAGGGGCGGCCCGTAGCCGCCCCTCCATCATCTTCAGTAATAATCCGCCGGATCGGGCGCGGGCGAGTTGCAGGCCCGGCTGCTGCCGTGGCGGCAGGCATAATCCTGAACGCGCCACGCCTCCATGGCGTCGGCATAGGCGCGCTTCTGACGGGCGTAGCGCACGTCCTGGCGGGCGACCTGACGGCCGTGCGCTTCCATCGCCTGATCGTATGCGGCGAGATCCTGCTGATACTGCGCCTGGCTGGCGGCGTTCTGGGCGTGGACAGACTGGATGCTGCTCTGCACACCGCCGTTCGCCATCGACGTACCCGGATCGACGCCCGGCGCGATCTGACCCGGCGGCACCGTCACCGATGCGGCGGCCGAACCGTCATTGGCCGGCTGATGCGGATCGCTCTGCGCCAGAGCGGCGGGATTGATGCCGGCCGTCAGCGCAACGAAGGCGCCGGCCGCCAGCAGGGCGAAAGGAACGCGGGTCATCATGGTCTCCCTCAAGCACTCGCCCCCAAGTTGGTGATGGGGCGCAAACGGCCGGAGGTCGGCAGCGGTTCCGATCAGCGTCGAACCTGCCAGGCGCGCGGCCAGCACCGCCCGTCGTCGATCGGCGCGACCAACACAGGTAGAGCGGTCGGACGCAGCCAGCCCGGAACGCGGGTGGCGTCGGCGAAATAATTCTCCTTGCCGTTCTGCGGGAAGGCAATGTCGGTGCCGCTCCAGACGTCGCAGCTGGTCTGTGGCGCGGGGCGGTTGACGACGGCGCGGATCACCTCGCGCAGCGGCGTCATCGCGCCGATCGCCAGCGTCGCCGCCAGGCAGATCGCGGCTCCGCTTCGGGTACCGGCGAGGATGTCGGCGGACAGCACGGCGAGGATCAGCAGCGCGGGGATCGACGCCCGCATCTCCAGGTCCACACCGGCGCCGACGTGCGCGAAGGGCAGAAGGAGCAGGCAGCCCGCAGCGAGGCCGAAGGTCGCCGGCCCGAACCGACCGCCGCGCTGCGCCAGCCAGATGATGGCGAGGAAGGGCATCACGTCCAGCATCTCGAACAGGCAGTATGTGGCGGGCGGGATCGCCTCGAAATAGAGGCCGAGCCGGGCGGGATCGACCTGCATGTACCGGATCGGCGCGAAGGCGAGCAGGCAGGCGGCGGCGGGGATCGCGAGTCGGCGGGCTC
>BACX01000280.1 GCA_000333335.1 Sphingomonas-like bacterium B12
CACGCCTGGAACGGGGAGAGAGGCCGTTTCCGCAACTTCATGGCGTTCGATCGCTCCTGGCTGGAGGAAGAGGGATCGGAGGACAGCTTCGGCCGCACCCTCTGGTCGCTCGGCGACACCGCGGCGCGGGCGCGGAGCCATGAACTGCGCCGCTGGGCCTCGCACCTGTTCGATCAGGTGGCGCCGCACGTGCGTTCACTGAGATCGCCGCGTACCTGGGCGTTCGCGATGATCGCCGCCGACGCGATGCTCGATGCGCATCCGGGGCACGAACTGTCGCTGGCGCTGCTACGCGATCTCGGCGCTCGCCTGCAGGCCCGGCTCGGTGAGGCGCGGCTGCCGGGGTGGGAATGGTTCGAGGCGGTGCTCGCCTACGACAATGCCCGGTTGTGCGAGGCCCTGCTGCGTGCCGGCCGCCGACTCGACGATCCAGCCATGCGCGCCGAGGGGCTGGCGACGCTCGCCTGGCTCGATGCCCAGCAGAGCAATGACGACGGCCAGTTCCGCGCCATCGGTACGGACAGTTTCGGCCGCGAATATATGCCGCCGCTGCCTTTCGATCAGCAGCCGGTCGAGGCATGGGCGACGATCGATGCCGCCCGCATCGCGCACGAGATCACCGGCGAGCTGCGCTGGAGGAAATGGCGCGCAAGGCCTATGCCTGGTATCTCGGTGCCAATGACGTCGGCCTGCCGCTCGGCTCGGTGATCGACGCCGGTTGCTTCGATGGGTTGATGAGCGACCGGGTTAATCTCAATCAGGGGCCGAAATCCGTCCTCGCCTCCAAATTTGCCTGTTGCGCGATGCGCGAAATGACGGAAAAGGCCGAAGCTGAAGGTTCTGGTACGAAGGCCGGCATCGTCGCCTCCTGATCCGTTTCAGGGGGCGCCTCGCCGGGGGTGGGAGGCATTTTGCTCGACCTTGTGATGCACTGGCCGCTCCGGCTCCAGGCGGATGCCTCGCGCGTCGTGGTCCGCCCGTTCCACCTGCCGATCGATTCCAAGAACGGCCAGAAGAGCCGCCCGCGCCGTATCGTCGAGGCCGTGCTCGAGATGGATGAGCAGCAGGCCAAGCGAGAGCTGGACGTCGTGCTCAAGGATTTCGAGGCACGCCATTGGCAGACGCGCAGTGTGTTTCGCACGCGCTATGCCCAGATGGCGATGGCACTGCATCTCGACGACGACGAGATTTCGGACATCAAGCAGCAACTCATCGGCGCATTCTTCTGCAACGAATACAGTTATGCCGCCGCCGCGATCATGAACCCGTCGATCGTCCGCCATCCGGACCAGTCGGGCCTGTCGGAAGGATCGTCGCGGATCATCATGTCGGTGCGTACGGTGGGCGAGGGGCACATCTCCTCGATCGCCTTTCGCGAGGGCATCCTGTCGCCGGGCACCCGCTTCGAGCTGGCGCCCGAGCCGCCTTTCGCCACCGCCGCGGACTCGGCCAAGGAATTGGGCAACGGCGCGATCGAGGTGCACCGCCATCGCGACTCGACGCTGTCCGGAACCGTCATCTTCCCGCTCACCTCGGCCCAGTCCAAGGGGCTGGAGGATCTGCGCCTCGTCGAGTTCACCCACGACGACGGCACGGTCGAATGGCTCGGCACCTATACCGCGTACAATGGCGAGAGCATCCGGTCGGAGATGATCCGCACCCGTGATTTCCGCAGCTTCACCCTCGCGCCGATGTCCGGCCCGGCGGCGCGCAACAAGGGCATGGCGCTTTTTCCGCGCAAGATCGGCGGGCAATATGTGATGGTCGGCCGGCAGGACGGCGAAAACCTGTTCCTGATCCGCAGCAAAAAGCTCGATCACTGGGGTGAGGGCGAGCTGCTGATGACGCCCCGTTACCCTTGGGAAATGGTGCAGATCGGCAATTGCGGATCGCCGATCGAGGTAGACGAGGGCTGGCTGCTGCTCACCCATGGCGTCGGCGCGATGCGCAAATATTCGATCGGCATCGTCCTGCTCGACAAGGACGATCCCTCGAAGGTGATCAAGCGCCTGCCGGTGCCGCTCATCTCGCCCGCCGACGAGGATCGCGAGGGTTATGTGCCCAACGTCGTCTACACGTGCGGCGCGATGCGGCACGGCGATCTGCTGTTCATGCCCTATGCGGTGGCGGACAGCTCCGTCGGCTTCGCCTTCGTGCCGATCGGGGAACTGATCGACGCGATGGTGTGAGGCCGCGACGCGCCGCCCGACGTTGCTTTTCGGCCATTCGGCGCTAGATAAGCCCGGAAAATCCGAACACTTCGAACCCCCTCAGACGAGCGAGTATCCGCATGGCCGGCCAGTACGCCTATGTCATGAAGAACATGACGAAGACCCTCCCCGGCGCTCCCAAGCCGGTGCTGAGCAACATCAACCTGCAATTCTATCACGGCGCCAAGATCGGCATCGTCGGCCCCAACGGCGCCGGCAAGTCCACGCTGATCAAGATCATGGCGGGCATCGACACCGAATTTTCGGGCGAGGCATGGCCGGGCGAGAATGTCACGGTCGGCTATCTGGCGCAGGAGCCGCAGCTCGATCCGAACAAGTCCGTGCTGGAAAACGTCAAGGACGGCGCCCGCGACGTCGCCGACATGCTCGATCGATTCAACGCGATCTCGGCCGAGATGGGCGATCCGAAGGACGATACCGATTTCGACAAGCTGATGGAGGAGATGGGCGTCCTTCAGGAGAAGATCGACGCGGTCGATGGCTGGACGCTCGACAACCAGCTCGAAATTGCCATGGAGGCGCTGCGCTGCCCGCCGTCCGACTGGTCGGTGGAAAGCCTGTCGGGCGGTGAGAAGCGCCGCATCGCGCTCACCCGTCTGCTGATCCAGAAGCCGTCGATCCTGCTGCTCGACGAGCCCACCAACCACCTCGATGCCGAGAGCGTCCAGTGGCTGGAAACCCACCTCAAGGAATATGCCGGCGCGGTGCTGATGATCACCCACGACCGCTACTTCCTCGACAATGTCGTCGAATGGGTGCTCGAACTCGATCGCGGAAAGTATTTCCCCTACGAGGGCAATTACTCCACCTACCTCGAAAAGAAGGCCAAGCGGCTGGAGCAGGAGGATCGCGAGGAGAGCGGCCGCCAGACCGCGATCCGCAACGAACTCGAATGGATCCGGCAGGGGCCGAAGGGCCGCCAGACCAAGTCCAAGGCGCGTATCGCCAAGTTCGACCAGCTCGTCGAGGCGCAGAAGGATCGCGCGCCGGGCAAGGCGCAGATCGTCATCCAGGTACCCGAGCGGCTCGGCGGCAAGGTCATCAACCTCGAGGGCGTCTCGAAGAGCTTCGGCGACAAGAAGCTGTTCGAGAATCTGTCCTTCATGCTGCCGGCGGGCGGATCGTCGGCGTGATCGA
>BACX01000279.1 GCA_000333335.1 Sphingomonas-like bacterium B12
ATTCATCGCGCCCAAGCGCGGCCAGGTGCAGGGCGAGGCCGAGAAGCGCCTCGTCGCCCAGCTGCTGACGCTGATGGACGGGCTGGAGAAGCGCGCCAACCTCGTCGTCATCGCCGCCACCAACCGGCCCGAGGCGATCGACGAGGCGCTGCGCCGGCCGGGTCGCTTCGATCGCGAAATCGTGATCGGCGTGCCGGACGAGCGCGGGCGCCGCGAGATCCTTGGCATCCACACGCGCGGCATGCCGCTGGGCGACAAGGTCGATCTCAAGGAACTGTCGCGCACCACCTACGGGTTCGTCGGCGCGGATCTCGCCGCGCTGTGCCGCGAGGCGGCGATCGAGGCGGTGCGGCGGATCATGCCGCGCCTCAACCTCGAAGAGCGTACGATTCCGCCCGAGGTACTCGACGAGCTGTCCGTCACCCGCGAGGATTTCCTGGAGGCGCTGAAGCGCGTCCAGCCTTCCGCCATGCGGGAGGTGATGGTGCAGGCCCCGAACGTCGGCTGGGACGATGTCGGCGGTCTCGACGATGCGCGCGAGAAATTGCGCGAAGGCGTCGAGTTGCCGCTCAAGCATCCCGAGGCGTTCCGCCGGATGGGCATCCGCGCGGCCAAGGGTTTTCTCCTCTACGGCCCGCCCGGCACCGGCAAGACCCTGCTCGCCAAGGCGGTGGCGCGCGAGGCGGAGGCGAACTTCATCGCCACCAAATCGAGCGACCTGCTCTCCAAATGGTATGGCGAGAGCGAGCAGCAGATCGCCCGGCTGTTCGCCCGCGCGCGGCAGGTGGCGCCGACGGTGATCTTCATCGACGAGCTCGACAGCCTCGTTCCCGCACGCGGCGGCGGACTGGGCGAACCAGCGGTGACGGAGCGGGTGGTCAACACCATCCTCGCCGAGATGGACGGGCTGGAGGAGCTGCAGTCGATCGTCGTGATCGGCGCCACCAACCGGCCCAACCTGATCGATCCGGCGCTGCTTCGGCCCGGCCGGTTCGACGAGTTGGTCTATGTCTCGGTGCCTGACCAGAAGGGCAGGCGGCATATCCTCGGCATCCATACCAGCAAGATGCCGCTGGCCGACGATGTCGATCTCGATGCGCTGGCGGCGCGGACCGATCGCTTCACGGGCGCCGATCTCGAAGACCTGACCCGCCGCGCCGGCCTGATCGCGCTGCGCACCTCGCTGGAGGCCAAGGCCGTCAGCATGGCCGACTTCGACAAGGCGCTGGAGGAGACGCGAGCC
>BACX01000278.1 GCA_000333335.1 Sphingomonas-like bacterium B12
CCGCTGGCCTATCGGCACTGGACGCCGATCACGACGCGCTGGCACGACAACGACGTCTACGGCCACGTCAACAACACGGTCTATTACGGCTGGTTCGACACCGCCGTGAACGCCTGGCTCGTCGAGGCCGGGTTGCTGGATGTCGAGGCAGGCGATCCCATCGGCCTCGTCGTGGAGACCGGCTGCCGCTACGCCGCGTCACTGGCCTTCCCGCAGAGGGTCGAGGTCGGATTGGCCGTAGCGAGGCTCGGCACCTCCAGCGTCACCTATCATCTCGGCATCTTCGCGGAAGGCGCGGTGGACGCCGCCGCCGAGGGTCATTTCACCCACGTCTATGTCGGCCGCGACAGCCGGCGCCCCGTCCCCCTGCCCGTCGACTGGCGCGGCATGCTCGAAAGGCTGATCTGATGGATCTCCGTTTCTCTCCGCAAGAAGAGGCTTTCCGCGAGGAGGTGCGCAGCTTCCTGAAAGAAAGGCTGCCGGCGCGCATCGCCGACAAGGTGCGCACCGGCAAGCGCCTGACCAAGCAGGATATGGTGGATTGGCACACCATCCTCAACGAGCGCGGCTGGTACGCGAACCATTGGCCGAAAGCCTATGGCGGCCCCGGCTGGTCGGTCGCGCAGGCGGCGATCTTCGATGTCGAGAGCGCGCTCGCCCACGCCCCGCGCATCATCCCCTTCGGCGTCTCGATGCTGGGGCCGGTATTGATCAAATACGGATCGCAGGCGCAGAAGGACTATTGGCTGCCGCGCATCCTCGACGGCACCGACTGGTGGTGCCAGGGCTATTCGGAACCCGGCGCCGGTTCCGATCTCGCCAGCCTCAAGACCAGCGCAGTCCGGGATGGCGATCACTATGTCGTCAACGGCCAGAAGACCTGGACCACGCTCGGCCAATATGCCGACATGATCTTCTGCCTGGTGCGCACCTCCACCGAAGGCAAGAAGCAGGAGGGCATCTCCTTTCTGCTAGTCGACATGAAGACGCCCGGCGTCGAGGTTCGCCCCATCATCCTCCTGGACGGCGATCACGAGGTGAACGAAGTGTTCTTCACCGACGTCCGTGTGCCGGCCGAGAACCTTGTTGGCGAAGAGAATAAGGGCTGGACCTACGCCAAATACCTGCTGACCTACGAGCGCGCGGGATTGGCCGGCGTCGGCGGATCGATGGCCGCGTTCGATCATCTGAAGAGCATCGCGCAGAGCCAGCGCAAGGGCGGCAGGCCGCTTGCCGAGGATCCGTTATTCGCGGCGCGGCTCGCCCGGCTGGAGATTGATCTCGAGAATATGAAGACCACCAACCTGCGGGTGCTTGCCGCATCGGGGAACAGTGGATCGGCGCCGCTCGAGATGACCGCGATGCTCAAGATCCGGGGCACCGAGATCCGGCAGGAGATTACCAGCCTGACGCGCCGCGCGCTCGGGCCATACGCGCAGCCCTTCGTCTCCGAGGCATTGGACGAAGGCTTCAACGGCGAGCCTATCGGTCCGGATTATGCCGCGCCCGTCGCCGCAGACTATTTCAATAACCGGAAACTCTCGATCTTTGGCGGCTCCAACGAGGTGCAGCGCGAGATCATCACCAAAGCCCTGCTGGAGCTCTGAGCCATGGATTTCCATCACAGTGAAGACCGGCAGATGCTCGCCGACACGCTCGGCCGCTATCTCCAGCAGCGCTATCCGATCGACGTGCGCAACGCGATCGCCGGATCGGAAGAGGGCTGGTCGCGCGACCATTGGGCGGCGCTCGCCGAACTGGGCGTGGTCGGCGCGCTGTTCGACGAGGAGGCGGGCGGCTTCGGTGGAACCGGCTTCGACATCGCGGCGGTGTTCGAGCAATTGGCCAAGGCGCTGGTCGTCGAGCCGTTCCTCGGCACTCTGATGGCGGGCCGGGTGCTGGCCAAGGCAGGCGGGCACGCTGCGTTGCTGGGCGAGGTGATAGCCGGCACCACGCTGATCGCCCTCGCGCACGAGGAGCCGCAGAGCCGCTACGACCTGGCGGACGTCGAGACCCGCGCAGCCCGCAGCGGCGACGGCTGGACGCTGACCGGCCGCAAGGCAGTCGTCCCGCAAATCGAGGCGGCGGACCGCATCCTCGTATCGGCGCGCGTATCCGGCGAACCGGGCGACGAAGCCGGCATCGGCCTATTCCTCGTCGACAAGGCCGATGCGGGCCTACGCGGCTACCCGATGATCGATGGCGGGCGAGGCGGCGAACTGGCCCTTTCCTCCACGCCCACCACGCTCGTTTCCGAAGACGGTGTCGCGCTGATCGAGGACGCCACCGCCGCAGGCATCGCCGCGCTGACGTGGGAGGCCGTGGGCGTGATGGATGTGCTCAAGGCCTCGACGCTCGATTACCTGCGCACGCGCAAGCAGTTCGGCGTGCCGATCGGCAAGTTCCAGGCGCTCCAGCACCGTATGGCGACCGTGGCGCTGGAGATCGAGCAGGCACGTTCCGCCGCGATCAACGCCGCCGATGCGCTCGGTAAGGACCGGCGCACCCGCGAGCGCGCCGTTTCCGCCGCCAAATATACGATCGGAAAGGCAGGCACGCTGGTCGCCGAGGAATCGATCCAGATGCACGGCGGCATTGGCATGACGTGGGAGCTGCCGCTCTCGCACTTCGCCAAGCGGCTGACGATGATCGGGCATCAGCTCGGCGACGAGGACCATCATATCGGCCGCTTCATCGCGCTGGGCCTCGCCGCGTGAGCGACGTGCTCGATCGGCTACGCGCAGGTATCGGGACGTCGCGTGTCTCGGATTGGCTGGAGGTCGATCAGCCGCTGATCGACCGCTTCGCCGACGCGACGCTCGATCATCAGTTCATCCATGTCGACCCCGTCCGTGCCGCCGAGACCCCTTTTGGCGGCACCGTGGCGCACGGCTTGTTGACGCTTTCGATGCTGCCGCACCTGATGAGTTCCATCGCGCAGGCCGATCGGCCGCCAGCGCGGATGGGTGTGAATTACGGCTTCGATCGGGTGCGCTTCGTGCACCCAGTCCGCTCCGGCAGCCGCATCCGCGCCAGCGCGACCCTCGCCGCGCTCGAAGAGATCACGCCGGGTCAATTCCAGCAGACCCACGACATCGCGGTCGAGATCGAGGGCGAGAACAAGCCCGCTCTGGTCGCCACCTGGATCACCCGCTTCTTCCTCTGAACGTCCGACAGGAGAAAACCATGCGCGACGCCGTCATCGTCTCGACCGCCCGCACGCCGATCGGCCGTGCTTATCGCGGCGCCTTCAATGCCACCCCTTCCCCCACGCTCGCCGCCCACGCGATCCGCGCCGCCGTCGAGCGGGCTGGTGTCGACCCGGCCGATGTGGACGATTGCATCATCGGCGCCGCGCTGCCGCAGGGCGTGCAGCACACGATCGGCCGCACCGCCGCTTTACGCGCCGGCCTGCCGGTGACGGTCGCGGGCATGACGATCGACCGGCAGTGCGCATCCGGCCTGATGGCGATCGCGACCGCCGCCAAGCAGGTGATCGTCGATCGCATGGATGTCGTGGTGGCCGGCGGCGTCGAGTCGATCTCGATGGTGCAGACCCCGCAGATGCGCGTCGCGCCCGATCCCGAGCTGCTGGCGATGCACAAGCATGTCTACATGCCGATGCTGCAGACCGCCGAGGTGGTGGCCAAGCGCTACGGCATCTCGCGCGAGCGACAGGACGCCTATGGCTTGCGCTCGCAGCAGTTGACCGCGAAGGGACAGGCGGCCGGCGCGTTCGACCAGGAGATTGTTCCCGTCACCGCGACGATGACGGTCACCGACAAGGCGACCGGCGAGACCTCGCAGAAGCAGGTGACGCTGGAGAAGGACGAGGGTAACCGGCCGGACACCACCGCCGAAGGCCTCGCCGCGCTCAAGACTGTGGTGGAAGGTGGCGTGATCACTGCCGGCAACGCCTCACAACTGTCCGACGGCGCCTCGGCCTGCGTGGTGATGGACGGCGAGCTGGCGGCGAAGCGCGGCCTCGCCCCGCTCGGCCGCTATGTCGGCATGGCGGTAGCCGGCACCGAACCCGACGAGATGGGCATCGGCCCGGTCTTCGCGGTGCCGAAGCTGCTCCAGCGATTCGGCCTCGGCATGGACGATATCGGCCTCTGGGAGCTGAACGAGGCCTTCGCCGTGCAGGTGCTCTACTGCCAAGATCGGCTCGGTATTCC
>BACX01000277.1 GCA_000333335.1 Sphingomonas-like bacterium B12
ATCTCCCCGGCGCGATCCTGCGGGCGGCGGCCGTGCTGGCGGTCGGTCTGTTCGTGGTACGGGGCATCCAGAAATGGCTGGTGAACCGCTATCTGCCCGCGACCGAACTGGATGCCGGCGCGCGCAACTCGATCGCGATGGTGGCGCGCTACACCGGGCTGATCCTCGCGGTGCTGTGGGCGCTGGCCTCACTCGGCATCGGGATCGAGCGGATCGCCCTCCTCCTCTCGGCGCTGTCGGTCGGCATCGGCTTCGGCCTGCAGGCGATCACGCAGAATTTCGTGTCGGGCCTGATCCTGCTCGCCGAGCGGCCGGTGAAGATCGGCGACTGGGTGCGGATCGGCGATCAGGAAGGCGACGTGAAGCGGATCAGCGTGCGCGCCACCGAGATCCAGATCGCCGATCGATCGACCCTGATCGTTCCCAATTCCGAGCTCATCACCAAGAGCATCGTCAACAAGACGCTGGCCGATCCGCTGGGGCGCATCCAGCTGCAATTCTCCGTGCCGCTCGGCTCCGACGTCGACGAGGTGCACCGAATGGTGATGGACATCTACGATCGGCAGGCTGCCGTGCTCGACGATCCCAAGCCCAGCCTGTTCATCGACACGGTGATGGACGGGCGGATCAACTTCAACGGCTTCGCCTTCGTCAACTCGCCGCGCGCGGTCTACGGCACCCGCAGCGAGATCTGGTTTCGCCTGCTGTCCGAACTGCCCAAGGCGGGGATCGAGCTTGGCACCACGCCACAGCAGGTCGAATGGATCAACGGGCGGCCGACCGGCGCCGAAGGGATCATCGGCGACGAGGCGCCGGACCCGACGCTCCATCCCAAGAGCTAGATCCGCGCACCGATCAAAGGGCCATCCCACAGGCCCAGCCGCTCGCCCAGGCCCACTGGAAATTGTAGCCGCCGAGCCAGCCGGTGACATCCACCGCTTCACCGATCGCGTGAAGGCCGGGCACGTCGCGCGCCTCCATCGTCTGCGAGGACAGGCCGGCGGTGGCGATGCCGCCCACCGTCACCTCCGCCTTGGCGAACCCTTCGGTGCCGCTCGGCGAGAAACGCCAGTCGGCGAGCCGCCGCTCGGCCGCGTCCAGCGCCTTGTCGGGCAGATTGGCGAGTTCGCCCCCGAGCGCCAGCCGTTCGGACAGCGCCTCGGCCAGACGATCGGGCCGCAGCGCGCCCAGCACGGACCGCACCCCTGCCCGCGGCCGCGCCCGCTTGGCGTCACGCAGCCAGCCGGCGGGGCGATCTGGCAGGAAATCGATGCCGATGCTCTCGCCATGCCGCCAGTAAGAGGAGATTTGCAGGATCGCCGGCCCGGACATCCCGCGATGGGTGAACAGGGCGGCCTCGCGAAACGCCGTCTTGCCGGCGCGCGCGACGACCTCGGCGGCGACGCCGGAAAGATCGCGGAACAGCGCGTCGTCCGGTCCCAGCGTCAGCGGCACCAGCGCGGGGCGCGGCTCGATCAGCCTGAGACCGAAGCGCTTGGCCAGCTCATAGGCGAAACCGGTCGCGCCGATCTTCGGGATGGAGGGGCCACCGGTCGCGATCACCAGCTTCGGGGCTGTCGCCGCCTGTGCGCCATAGGTCACGGTGAAACGCCCGTCGGCACGGTCTACGCCACGGATCGCCTCACCGCACCGGATGGTGACGTCGCCCTTCGCGCACTCGTCCAGCAGCATCGCGACGATCTGCCTGGCAGAACCGTCACAGAAGAGCTGGCCGAGCGTCTTCTCGTGCCAGGCGATGCCATGCCGATCGACCAGCGCGATGAAATCGGCCGGCGTGTAGCGGCCCAGCGCGGACTTCATGAAATGCGGATTGGCCGAGAGATAATTGCCCGGCCCGGCGCCCAGATTGGTGAAGTTGCAGCGCCCGCCGCCCGAGATCAGGATCTTCTTCCCCGGCGCCTCGGCATGATCGATCACCAGCACACGCCGTCCGCGCTGGCCTGCGGTGAGCGCGGCCATCAGCCCCGCCCCGCCCGCGCCGAGGATGATCGCATCGAATGTTTCGGCAGCTGGCGTCATGGCGACGCCCTAGAGGCTAACCCCTCCCCTCGCCACCCTGTCAACTCGGCAGATCGAACACCAGCAGCGTGGATGTCGCCGACGCGCAGAGCTTGCCCTGCCCATCCACCAGCTTCGCCTCGACGAAGGCGGTGCGCCGCCCGATGCTGAGCACGATACCCTCGGCCCTGACCGGTTCGCCTCCCGGCTTCAGCGCGCGGTGGTAGGACACCTTGAGTTCCAGCGTCGTATAGCCCTGCGTCGCGGACAGCATGGTATGCGCCGCGCAGCCGCAGGCGCTGTCCAGCAGGGTCGCCGCATAGCCACCATGGATGCTGCCGATCGGGTTGAGCGCGTTGGCCCCCGGCACGCCGGCGAACACCACCCGCCCCTTCTCGATCTCGGCGATGTCGAAGCCGAGCGTATCGGCGATCGGCGGCCTGCGCCCCGCCGCGTGCATCGCACGCAGCTGCTCGATGCCGCTCAGCGTGCCGGCGCTTTCCTCGATCACGTTCATTCGGCCATCCTCGTCGTTGTTGTTGCGGATCGAACGCATATCGGCGCCCGATCCGTTTCGATCAACGACTGATATTGTCGGTTCGCCGGATGAAGCTCGCCACGTCGTCGTGCAGCTTCCGCGCCGAATCCGCATGCGCGTAGACCATGTGGCCGGACTCGTAATAGTGGAACTCGATATTCTTCTGCAGCTCCGCCGGGATCGGCAGGTGATGCATCTCGTACCAGCCCTGATAATAAGGCGTGGCGAGGTCGTAATAGCCGCCCGCCGACATCACCTTGAGCTGCGGGTTGTACTTCATGGCCTGCGCCAGATCGGGCATCACGCTGGTGCCGACCATCTTGAGCGCCGGGGCGCCGGGGGTGGCGTGGCTCCAGTCCCATGGGCCGAACACGTCGATGCTCGGCTTGAACACCTCGTCCTGCCCGAAATGCAGATCCTTGCGGACGTAGGAATTGAAGGCGCTGATATAGGCCGAGCTGAGCGCAGCCGATTGCGGATCGTAATCCGCATCCTTGGATAGCGGATCCATGTCCGCGCCCGAGAAGCGGGTGTCGAGGCGGCCGGTCGTCAACCCCGCATCATCCTGCAATTCCTTGGAGAAGGCCGGTCCGTCGATCCGCAGGTCCGATTTCAGGATGTAGGCGGCGGGCAGGCCGGTATAGGTCGCCAGCTTCTGCGCGATCTGCTGCTTGGCGCCCGGATCGAGCTCGTTGCCCTGCGCCAGCGCCGAGGCATATTCGGTAGTCGCGAAATGCTCGACCTCCTTCAGATAGGCCTGAAGATCGGCGGGGCGGCCGCCGGGGATCTTGTTGTGATACCAGGCGGTCGCGGCCATCGTCGGAAGCTGCGTCACATAGCCTTCGACGTTGCCGGGGTTGGCCCCCTGCAGGCCGGCGAACAGGCTGAAATCGAGGATCTGCGAGAGCAATACGACGCCATTGAAATCGATATTGTCGTCGGTGGTCAGCTGGTTGATCAGCACCGCCGAACGCGGCGTGCCGTAGCTTTCGCCGAAAAGGTATTTGGGCGAGTTCCAGCGGCCGTATTTGGTCAGGAACGCCTTGATGAACTGATCGAAGGCATAGGCGTCGGCGTCGATGCCGAAGAAGGCCTTCTCCTTGTCCTTGCCGGCGATGCGGCTGAAACCGGTGCCCGGCGCGTCGATGAAGACGAGATCGGAAGCATCGAGCAGGCTGTTGGCGTTGTTGACCAGCGCATAGGGTGCGGCCGGCGTGTGGCTGTCGTCCGCGGTCACCACCCGCTTCGGGCCGAAGGCGCCCATGTGCAGCCACACGGTCGAGGAGCCGGGGCCGCCATTGTAGAGGAAGGTGATCGGGCGATCGGCCGACGGTGCGCCCTTGGCGAAATAGGCGGTGTAGAACATCGAGGCCTCGGCCTGCGCGTTCTTCTTGTCGCCGAGATCGCTGTCCGATTTCTCGCGCCAGGCGGTATCGTCCCAGCCCTTGGGGGTGAACGACGATCGGCCGCGCC
>BACX01000276.1 GCA_000333335.1 Sphingomonas-like bacterium B12
GTCAGTTCGCCCTGGCGAGGATGCGCACGCCGTCCTTGCCGCCGCGCGCCACGCCGGCCGCCTTCAGCGCCGCATGGTCGATCACGCCGTCGGTGGCGATGGTCTTGGCATCGACCAGCTTCTGCAGCTGGCCCAGGTTCACCTCGGCATAATCCTTGGCGAACGGATTGTTGAAGCCGCGCTTCGGGATGCGCATGTGGAGCGGCATCTGGCCGCCTTCGAAACCCTTGATCGAGACGCCTTCGCGGCTCTTCTGACCCTTCTGGCCGCGGCCGGCGGTCTTGCCCTTGCCCGAACCGATGCCACGGCCGACGCGCATCTTGCGGTGGCGGGCGCCTTCGTTGTCACGGATGTCGTTCAGCTTGGTCATGTCGGTGCACTCGCTTTCGCTTTGGTCGCGCGGATGAATGGAAGCGGCGGCCCTTAGAGGGATTCGCCGCGTTTGCCAACCCGATTCCCGGTTCGGCCGGAATCAGGGCAGCGACATGGCCGGTTCTGCGATCCGGCGGTCGCGGGGGCGGAGCAGCGCCGCGCTCAGCCGGCGGCGGAGCGGCGCGTCGTACCAGCGATCGAGCATAGCGCACAGCGGCAGCATGGCCGCGATCGCCAGCAGGCCGGCGATCAGGAAGGCCTCGCGGCTGTGCTCGACATGGAGGACGATCTCCATCCGCACGAACTTGAGCAGCGGCCCGTGCAGCGCATAGAGCGCGTAGGAGACCAGGCCGCCCCAGCGGAACAGCTTGCCGAGCCACGGCCCCGGCTCCAACCGGAGGCCGGCCCACACGATCAGCGGTAGCAGCACCAGCGCCGAGACCAGATCGAACCACAGGCCGCCCCGATTCATCGCGAGAATGGGGATCAGCGCCAGCGGCGGGATAACGCTCGCCCAGCCGGTCCGGACACGGCCGTCATAGGCGCGCAGGATCAGCACGCCCAGCGCGAAACTGTAGGTGACGCGGACCAGCCCGCCCGCGATGCTGCCCCAGGTCGATCCCATATCGATCCCGCCATGGCGTGTGCTCATCACCATCAGGACGACGCCCGCGACCGCCACGATGACCGACAGCACCCGGTTGGTCAGATGCCGCCAGAACAGGGCGTAGAGGAAGTTGATCGCCAGTTCGAGGATCAGCGACCAGCCTGCGGCGTTGAGCGGCACCACCCAGCCCTTCCCCGTCATCGCCGGCGTCGGCAGCAGGGCGAGGCCTGTGAGCAGCGCGGTGGCGATCCCCCAGGCGGTTTCCCCGCCGATGCCGTGCCAGAGGCGAATCAGCGCGAAGGCGAGGCCGACGAGCAGGCTCAGCGCGAACATCGGCCACAGGCGGATACAGCGGATCAGCATGAACTCGCGCGTGGAAAGGCCGCCGGCGAGGCGATCGCGATAGGAGGCCTCCAGCACGCAGCCGGACAGCGCGAAGAACAGATCGACCGACAGATAGGCGGATTGCGGGCGCAGATGCCCGACCAGCGC
>BACX01000275.1 GCA_000333335.1 Sphingomonas-like bacterium B12
TGATCCGTGGCGGCGAGCCACAATCTCGATCCGTTCATCGGCTGCCTGAAGCGCGACGGCACGCTGGTGCTGGTCGGCGCGCCCGAGCACGCCCATCCCTCGCCCAGCGTCTTCAACATGATCTTCGGCCGCAAGAGCCTCGCCGGCTCGCTGATCGGCGGCATCGCCGAGACGCAGGAGATGCTCGATTTCTGTGCCGAGAAGGGCGTGGTCTCCGAGATCGAGACGATCGCGATCCAGGATATCGAGAAGGCCTATGAGCGGATGCTCAAGGGCGACGTGAAATACCGCTTCGTGATCGACAACAAGACGCTCGCGAACGCCTGACGCCGATCGGGCGCGGCGAGCCTTATTCTTCGGGCTCGTCGCGCTCCATCCGCTCGGCGGCGGTGAGATAATCCTCCGCCGCGCGCTTCAGGTCCGGATCCTTGGGGAAAGCCTCGGCCGGCAGCGGCGCGAAATCCAGCACCGCCATCAGCACCCACAAGGCGAAGCGGCGCCCCGGCTCCCGCTCGGTCCCGAAATCGACGCGCAGCCGCTCCGATCCCAGCGTGAAGCCGAGATCGGTGATCGCGTCGGGATCGTCGGTGCCGAAATAATGCTGGAGGAGCGCGTCGATATCCATCAGGCGGCGCCTTGACGATTATTCGCCGAGGATCGCGTCGATCGCCGCGCCGACATGGTCGATGTCGGCCATGCCGTCGACCTTCGCGACCAGCCCCTTCGCTTTGTAATAAGGCAGGATCGGCTGGGTCTTTGCGCGATATTCCGCCATGCGGGTGCGCACCGTCTCCTCATTGTCGTCGGGGCGGCGCTTGAATTCGTGGCTGCCGCAGACATCGCAGGTGTTCGCGACCTTGGGCTGCTTGAACTTGTCGTGATAGCCCGCGCCGCAATTGGCGCAGGTGTAGCGGCCGACGATGCGCTCGACGAGCTTGTCCTCGTCCACCACCAGCTCGATCACATGATCCAGCTTGCGACCGCGCTCATCGAGAATCTCATCGAGCGACACGGCCTGCGCCTGGGTGCGCGGATAGCCGTCGAAGATCGCGCCCTGATCGGCCGGCATCGCGTCCAGCGCGTCGCCGATGATACCCGACACGATCTCGTCCGATACCAGCTGGCCCGCATCCATCACTGCCTTGGCCTTGAGGCCGGTGGGCGTTCCCGCCTTCACCGCGGCGCGCAGCATGTCGCCGGTGGAGAGTTGCTTCATCCCGCGCTCTTTGACGAGCCGATCGGCCTGGGTGCCCTTCCCCGCGCCCGGCGGACCCAGCAGGATGATGTTCATACTCTCCCCCTCCAACTCGTATCGAACCGCGATAGCCGCTTAGCGACGCAGAGCGCCACCCTTCAGCTTCGCCTTCTTGATCAGGTCGCCATATTGATGCGCGAGCAGATGGCTCTGGATCTGCGTCACCGTGTCCATCGTCACGTTGACGACGATCAGCAGGCTGGTGCCGGTGATCTGCATCTGCGGCAGGCCAAACGCCTTGATCACCGCTTCCGGCACGAGGCAGATGACGGTCAGGTACGCCGCGCCGATCACGGTGATGCGGGTCAGCACGTAATCCAGATATTCGGCGGTCGACTTGCCCGGACGGATGCCGGGGATGAAGCCGCCATAGCGCTTCAGATTGTCCGCCGTCTCCTCCGGGTTGAACACCACGGCCGTGTAGAAGAAGCAGAAGAAGATTATGCCGGCGGCATAGAGCGCCAGGTACAGCGGCGACCCGTGCTGCAGCGAACCGGTGACGGTCAGCAGGATGTCGTTCCAGCGGCTGTTGCCCTGAACCTTGTTGCCGGCGAACTGCGCGATGGTCAGCGGCATCAGCAGCAGCGACGAGGCGAAGATCGGCGGGATCACGCCCGACGTGTTGATCTTCAGCGGCAGGTAGCTCTTGTCGCCCTGCATCATGCCGCGCGCGGTCTGGCGCTTGGGATACTGGATCAGCACCCGGCGCATCGCGCGTTCCATGAAGCAGATGCCCCAGATCAGCGCGAAGGCGATGACGATCGCGCCGATGATCACCAGTGGCGACAGCGCGCCGGTACGGCCCTGCTCGAACAGGTTGGACAGGATGGTGGGCACCTGGCTGACGATGCCGGCCATGATGATCAGCGAGACGCCGTTGCCGATGCCGCGCGCGGTGATCTGCTCGCCCAGCCACATCAGGAACATCGTGCCGCCGATCAGCGAGACCACGGCCGAGACGCGGAAGATGATACCCGGCGCCACGACCGCCGTGATGCCCGAAGACGCGCCCCAGCTTTCGAGGCCCGCCGCGATGAAATAGCCCTGCACCGCCGTCAGGAACACCGTCAGGTAGCGGGTGTACTGGTTCAGCTTCTTGCGGCCGCTCTCGCCTTCCTTCTTGATCGCCTCCAGCGTGGGCGACAGCGAGGTGGAAAGCTGCACGACGATCGAGGCGGTGATGTAGGGCATCACGCCCAGCGCCACGATCGACATGCGGTGCAGCGCGCCGCCCGAGAAGTTGTTGAAGAAGTCCAGCACGCCGCCGTTGGTCTTCGCGAACAGCGACGAAAGCGCATGCGGATCGATGCCCGGCAGCGGCACGAAGCTCAGCAGGCGGAACACGACCAGCGCGCCGATGGTGAACCACAGGCGCTTCTTGAGGTCGGTCGCCTGTGCGAACTTGCTGAAGCTGAGGCCCGCGGCGGCCTGGTTGGCGGCGGATGCCATGGGGGAATCATATCCTCGAAAGCGAAAGCGGCGGGTCGCATCGCTGCGCCCGC
>BACX01000274.1 GCA_000333335.1 Sphingomonas-like bacterium B12
TTCAGCTTCGACACCGATCTCGATTATGCGGACACCAACACCTTCAAGCTCACCGATCCGCAGGGCTGGGGCTATAACGGCACCTCGACCGTGGTGCAGGCGGGCTTCCTCAATCAGCCCAAGTTCAAGGACGACCTGAAGTCGCTGCGCGCCAGCCTCGACGGCGATTTCAACTTCGGCCCGATCAAGGGCTGGGAAGTCGGCGCCAACTTCAGCCGCCGCAAGAAGACCAGCGCCTACACCTCCTATTTCCTCTGCCCGAACGGCGGCGACGGCAGCTGCGTCGTGGCCGACGGCCGCACGCCGACCAGCGCGCCGGTGCCGGAACAGGCGGTGCTCGGCACGATCCCGCTCGGCTATCTGGGCATCCCCCAGATCCTCGCGCTCGATCCGGTGTATCTCTACAAGAACGCCTACGACGCCTTCTACGACAACCGGCCGGTGTCGCTGGTCCGCGACAACAGCGTGACCGAGAACGTCTGGACCGGCTACGGCAAGCTCAAGATCGACGGCGATCTCGGCACCATGCCGCTGCGCGGCTCGCTCGGCGCGCAGGTGGTGCATACCCAGCAGAGCTCGACCGGCTCCACCTCGGCGTTCAACAGCACCACCGGCGTGGTGACGATCATCCCGCTGCACGACAAGGTGAACTACACCCGCTTCCTGCCGAGCCTCGCGCTCTCGCTGGAGGTGATGCCGGGTTCCTACGTGAAGTTCGGCGCGGCCCGCACCATGGTCCGCCCGCGCCTCGACCAGGAGCGCGTCAACCGCGAACTGGTGCTGACGCCGACCAACATCGGCGCGAGCGGCGGACCCATCAATAGCCCGTTCAGCTTCAACGCCGGCAACACGCAGCTGCGCCCCTACATGTCGACCAACCTCGACCTCAGCCTGGAGAAGTATTTCACCAACTCGGGCTACGTCGCGCTGGCCGGTTTCTACAAGAAGCTGTCGGATTTCATCAATCCGCAGGAGAGCGTGGAATATGACTTCAGCGACTATCTGAGCCTGTTCTCGGCGGAGCAGCAGCAGCAGATCCTCGCGTCGGGCGGCCAGATCGGTCTGTCCAAGCAGCCGACCAACCGGGGCCATGGCCACCTGCAGGGCTTCGAAGGCACGCTGTCGCTTCCGTTCAAGGACGTGACGAGCTTCCTCGACGGCTTCGGCTTCTACGGCAACATCAGCTACACCAAGAGCCGGATCGTCTTCGATGCCACGCCGGATCCGATCACGGTGCCGGGCGCGTCCAAGTGGGTCTACAATACCGAGCTTTACTTCGAGAAGAGCGGCTTCCAGGCGCGGGTGAGCTACACCTATCGCTCGAAGTTCCTCGGTGAGGTCGCGGGTCTCTCGGCCAACCCGACCTATCGCGAGGCGAAGGCGGAAGGCATCCTCGATGCCCAGATCGGCTACGAGTTCCAGAGCGGTGCGCTCAAGGGCCTCTCGATCCTGGCGCAGGCGAAGAACCTCACCGATCGTCCGTTCGTCACCTATCAGAACAACGACACCCGCCAGGTGATCGATTACCAGCGCTACGGCCGCGATTATTATCTCGGCGTCGCCTACAAGTTCTGATGCCATGCGGCGGCGGGTTCCGTCCCGCCGCCGTCCTTGCCCAAGCGCGGGATAATCCGAGGACCGATCCGTGCAGGACGACCCCATCCGCATCGTGATAGCCGGCGGCGGCACCGCAGGCTGGATGACGGCGGCCGCATTGGGCCGTTTCCTGGGCGAAGGCTTCTCCGTCCGCCTGATCGAGTCCGACGCGATCGGGACGGTCGGCGTCGGCGAGGCGACGATCCCGCAGGTGCGTCTGTTCAACCAGGCGCTCGGCATCGACGAGGACGAGTTCCTCGCCGCGACGCAGGGTTCCTACAAGCTCGGCATCGAGTTCGTCGGCTGGCACACGCCCGGTCACCGCTACATGCACGCCTTCGGCGACATCGGCCGCGACGTCGGGCTGGTGCCGTTCCAGCATTACTGGCGGCGCGCATTGGACCTCGGCTCCGCCAGACCGCTCTCGCATTACTCGCTCAACGAGATGGCGGCGCGCGCCGGGCGGATGCATCGCGGCGGGCCGATCACCGCGCGGACCATCCCGCCCCTGCCCTACGCCTTCCACTTCGATGCGGGCCTCTATGCCGCCTATCTGCGGCGCTTCGCCGAAGCACTGGGCGTCCGCCGCACCGAGGGCCGCATCGCGGACGTCGAGCGGCAGGGCGCCGAGGTCCGCGCGCTGCGCCTCGCCTCGGGCGAGCGGATCGAAGCCGATCTCTTCATCGACTGCACCGGCTTCTACGAGTTGCTGATCGACAGCGATTTCGAGGACTGGTCGCACTGGCTGCCCTGCGATCGCGCGGTGGCGGTGCCGTGCGCCACCGGCGGCGAGTTCACGCCCTACACCCGCGCCACCGCCCATGCCGCCGGCTGGCAATGGCGCATCCCGCTGCGCCACCGCACCGGCAACGGCCACGTCTTTTCCAGCCGCCACATGAGCGAGGACGAGGCCACCGCGATCCTGCTCGACAACCTAGACGCCGAGCCGGTGGGCGAACCGCGCACGCTGCGCTTCACCGCCGGCAAACGGCGCGAGGCGTGGTCGGGCAACGTCGTCGGCATAGGGCTGTCGAGCGCTTTCCTCGAGCCGCTGGAATCGACCAGCATCTTCCTGATCCAGTCGGCGATCCAGCGCTTGCTCAAGCTGCTGCCCGGCAAGACGGTCCGCCCCGCCGACCGCGCCGAATATAACCGCCAGACCGATTTCGAGATCGAGCGCATCCGCGACTTCATCATCCTCCATTACGTGCTGAACGAGCGACCCGAACCCTTCTGGGCGGAGATGCGCGCGATGGAGCTGCCGAACACACTCAGCGCTAAGCTCGACCTGTTCGCCGCCAGCGGCCGCATCACGCGCGAGCATGAGGAGCTCTTCACCGAGGTCGGCTGGCTGCAGGTGATGATCGGCCAGGGGCTGCTGCCCGAAGGCTATCATCCGCTCGCCGGCGCCATCCCGGAGACGGAGCTCGCCGAGTATATGGACACGATCGAAAAACTCTACGCGCGCGAGGTCGCGCAGATGCCGAGCCACGCCGATTTCATCGCGCGCCATTCCAAGAAAGTCCCGGCATGAAGCGCCTGCTCCTCGCCTCGCTCGCGGCGCTGGCCGTCGCCGCGCCCATCGCCGCCGCCGACTATCGCGCGCGTCTGCCCGAGGACGAGACGATCTACTTCCTGCTGCCCGATCGCTTCGACAATGCCGATCCGTCCAACGATCGCGGCGGGCTGGCCGGCGACCGGCTGCACACCGGCTTCGATCCGACCGACAAAGGTTTCTACCACGGCGGCGACCTCAAGGGCGTGACCGCGAAGCTGGACTATATCCAGAAGCTCGGCGCCACCGCCGTCTGGGTCGCGCCGGTGTTCGTGAACAAGCCGGTGCAAGGGCCGCCCGGCCACGAATCCGCCGGCTATCACGGCTACTGGATCACCGATTTCACCCATGTCGACCCGCATCTCGGCACCGATGCCGATTTCAAGGCGCTGGTCGATGCGGCGCACGCGCGCGGCATGAAGGTCTATATGGACATCGTCGTGAACCACACGGCGGACGTGATCCAGTACCGCGAATGTGCCGCCGGCGCGTCCTGCCCTTACCGTTCGCGCGCGGATTTCCCTTACACTCGCAGGGGCGGGCCGGCGGGCGCCCCGATCAACGCGGGCTTTGTGGGCGACGCGGTGCAGACCAGCGCCAATTTCGCTAAGCTGACCCGGCCCGATTATGCCTATGCGCCCTACGTCCCGGCGGGCGAGGAACACGCCAAAGCACCGGCTTGGCTGAACGACCCGATCTATTACCACAATCGCGGTAACTCGACCTTCGCGGGTGAGAATTCGACGATGGGCGATTTCTTCGGCCTCGACGACCTGATGACGGAGAATCCCCGCGTCGTCGCGGGCTTCATCGACATCTACGGGGGCTGGATCGATCGCTTCCATGTCGACGGCTTCCGCATCGACACCGCGCGCCACGTGAACCCCGAATTCTGGCAGGCCTTCGTCCCCGCCATGCTGAAGCGCGCCAAGGCGGCGGCCATCCCGCACTTCCACATCTTCGGCGAGGTGGCGGTGCCGGACACCTCGGTGCTGGCCGAGCATACGCGGGTCGACGGGCTGCCCGCCGTGCTCGACTTCGCCTTCCGCAGGGCCGCGCTCGACAGCGTGGCGGGCAAGGCGGGTACGGACAGCTTCGCCAAACTGTTCGCCGCCGATCCGCTCTACGAAAGCGGCTTCGCGACCGCCGACGAACTGCCCACCTTCGTGTCCAACCACGATAATGGCCGCTTCGCCTGGTACGTGAAGCAGGCCTTCCCACAAGCTTCCGACGAGGAGGTGATGCGCCGGGTGATCCTGGCGCATGCGATGATTTTGACGTTGCGTGGCGTGCCCACCGTCTATGCGGGCGACGAGCAGGGCTTCGTGGGCAAGGGCGAGGACCAGGCGGCGCGCGAGGACCAGTTCGCCAGCCGTACGCCCTCCTACCTCGACCAGAAACTGCTCGGCACCTCGGCGACCCACGCCACCGCGCGGTTCGACGAGCAGCATCCGATCTACCGCGCCATCGCCGATCTCGCGCGCATCCGTACCGCGACGCCGGCGCTCCGGCGCGGCACCCAGATCGTCCGCGCCTCGGGCGACGCGCCGGGCCTGCTGGCGGTCTCGCGCTTCGATCCGGCGACGCATCGCGAGGTGCTGATCGCCTTCAACACCTCGACCGCGCCGATCGCCGCCAACGTGCAGGTGGAGACCGCCTCGCGCACCTTCGCCAGCCTGCACGGCGCCTGCGCCGCCGCCACCGCGCCGGCCAGCGTCCGCATCACTCTCGCCCCCCTCGACTACATGATCTGCGCCGCCGGAGCCTCCGAATGAACGACCCCCAGCCGGCGATCCTCGCGCCGCGAACCGCGCGAGAATGGTGGCGCGGTGCCACCATCTACCAGATCTACCCGCGCAGCTTCGCGGACTCGAACGGCGACGGCATCGGCGACCTGCCGGGCATCACCGCGAAGCTCGATCATATCGCGAGCCTCGGCGTCGATGCGATCTGGATCTCGCCCTTCTTCACCTCGCCGATGAAGGATTTCGGCTACGACGTGGCGGACTATCGCGACGTCGATCCGATTTTCGGTACGCTCGCCGACTTCGACGCGCTGGTCGCGCGTGCCCACGAACTCGGGCTGCGCGTGATCATCGACCAGGTCTATTCGCACACGTCCGACCAGCACCCCTGGTTCGCCGAGAGCCGGCAGGATCGCACCAATCCGCGCGCCGACTGGTACGTCTGGTCCAACGCCAAGCCCGAAGGCTCGCCGCCGAGCAACTGGGCGTCTGTATTCGGCGGCCCGGCCTGGGCGTGGGACGCGCGGCGCGGCCAATATTATCTCCACAATTTTCTCACCGAACAACCCGATCTCAACGTCCACAATGCGGACGTGCAGGAGGCGTTGCTGGATACCGCGCGCTTCTGGCTCGATCGCGGGGTGGACGGCTTCCGGCTCGATGCGCTGAACTTCACGATGCACGATCCGGGTTTGCGCGATAACCCGCCCGCGCCCGACGACGGCAGCGTGCGCACGCGCCCGTTCGATTTCCAGCTGCACCTCTACAACCAGAGCCATGCCGACATCGGCGGCTTCATCGAGCGGCTGCGCGCACTGCTCGACAGCTATGGCGATCGCTTCACGGTGGCGGAGATCGGCGGCGCCGATCCGGATCCCGAGATGAAGGCGTTCACGCGCGGATCGAAGCGGCTGAACTCGGCCTACAGCTTCGACTTCCTCTACGCACCGGCGCTCACCCCGGCGCTCATCAAGACCTCGCTGGAGCGCTGGCCCGATGGCGAGGGCATCGGCTGGCCGAGCTGGGCATTTTCCAACCACGACGCACCGCGCGCCATCTCGCGCTGGGCGGCCGATGGCGATCCGCAGCGTTTCGCGCGGATGGCGATGCTGCTGCTCGCCTCGCTACGCGGGAACATCTTCCTCTATCAGGGCGACGAGCTGGGCCTGACGCAGGTCGATGTCGCGTTCGAAGACCTGCAGGATCCGGAGGCGATCGCCAACTGGCCGCTCACCCTATCGCGCGACGGCGCGCGCACGCCGATGCCGTGGACGGGAGGCGGCAATGCGTCCGCCGGCTTCTCGGAGAACAAGCCGTGGCTGCCGCTCGGGCCGGACCATGCCGCGCTTGCCGTCGATCGCCAGCAGGGCCGCGCCGATTCGATGCTGGAACTGACCCGCCACCTGATCGCGCTGCGCAATGCTTCGGACACGCTGCTGCTCGGTACGATGCGTGTGGTCGAGACCGACGAGGCACTGCTCGTGCTGGAGCGCGAGCTTCGGGGCGAGACCCTGCTCTGCGCGTTCAATCTCGGCGATGCGCCGCTCGACTGGCACCCGCCCCAGCCCGATCGCTGGCGCGAATGGGTGATGGTCAACGAGGCGCGGATCGGGCATCTACCGCCCTTCTCGGGGCTGATCGCTCAGCGGCTCGGCTGAGCCGCCAACAGGAAGGATTTTGGGGAATGCGTGTGGGGCGGGCTGCTCTTCTGTCGGTGGCGGTCGCCGCCTTTCTGCCGGTGGCGGCGCAGGCTCAGGCGATGCTGCAGCCCCCGCCCAAGGCGATGCCCGCCAACCCCACCGTGGACCAGAACGACTGGTACAAGACCGGCATCATCTACGAAGTCTACCCGCGCAGCTTCGCCGACAGCAACAATGACGGCATCGGCGACATTCAGGGCATCGTGAAGCATCTCGATTACGTCCAGTCGCTCGGCATCGACGCGATCTGGATGACGCCGATGTTCCCCAGCCCGCAGGCCGATTTCGGCTACGACGTGGCCGATTACGACAATGTCGATCCGCAGTTCGGCACGGTGGCGGACGTCGATCAGCTCGTCGCGCAGGGCAAGGGGCGCGGCGTCAAGGTGCTGCTCGATTTCGTGGTCAACCACACGTCGGACCAGCACCCCTGGTTCCAGCAATCGAAGAGCAGCCGCACCAACCCCTATCGCGATTTCTACATCTGGCGCGACCCCAAGGCGGACGGATCGCCGCCCAACAACTGGGCCTCGATCTTCGGCGGATCGGCCTGGACGCTCGATCCCAAGACGAAGCAATATTATTATCACTTCTTCTACCCACAGCAGCCGGACCTGAACTGGCGCAACCCCAAGGTGGAAAAGGCGATGTTCGACGCCGCCGAATGGTGGCTGAAGCGCGGCGTCTACGGCTATCGGCTCGATGCGGTGGACACGATGTTCGAGCGTACCGACCTGAAGGACAACACCGTCTATCCGGGCGTCGATGCGTTCGGCGTGCCCAACCAGGATCACGTCAACAATTCCAAGCAGCCGGAGGTGCATACCGAACTGCAGCGGCTGCGCCAGATGGTGATCGACAAATATCCCGGCCGCATCCTCGTCGGCGAGACCTGGACGTCGGACGCCAGCGAACTGGTCCAATATTACGGGCCGCGGAACAATGAGCTGCAGTTGCCCATGTTCCTCAACCTGATCAGTCTGCCCGCCCTGACCGCGCCGGACCTGCGCCAGCGCATCACGGGCGTGGAGACCAATTCGGTCGGCGGATGGCCGAGCTTCGCGCTTTCCAACCATGACAGCCGCCGCGCCGCGAGCCGCTATCCGCTGCCCGCCGGTGCCTCGACCGATGACTGGGCCAAGATCACCGGCGCGCTGCTGCTGACGCTGCGCGGCACCCCCGTCCTCTATTATGGCGAGGAACTGGGCATGGTGAACAACGATCCCCAGCGCATCGAGGACGTGCAGGACGTGATCGGCAAGAAGGGCTGGCCCAAGGAAAAGGGCCGCGACGGCGAGCGCACCCCGATGCAGTGGGACGCCAGCACCAACGCCGGCTTCAACACGGGCGCCAAGCCGTGGCTGCCCGTCGCACCCGACTACAAGACCCGCAACGTCGCCGCCGAGAGCGCCGATCCCCATTCGGTGCTGAACTTCTACCGCACGCTGATCGCCTTGCGCCGTACCCATCCGGCGATGAGCGGCGACTGGAAGGCGGTGGATACCGACGACAAGCAGGTGCTCGCCTATCAGCGTTCCGGCGGCGGCAAAACAGTGCTGGTCCTGCTGAACCTCGACAGCAAGCCCGCCGACGTGCCGATCGAGAAGACCGACACGATGGAGATCGTGCGGCCGCTCGCGATCAACCGCGCGCTGCTGATCAGCGGCAGCATCCATCTCGATCCGCTGGGCGTCTATGTCGCGGAGATCACCCGCTGATGGTTCCGCCAATTTTAATTGCCTAGTGCATAAGTAGACATTTCTTGTTCCCGGCCTGCCGCGAGCCTATCCCTGCCTTACCGGCCCGTTTCGCCGGACGGCAGGGAGACGATACATGGCAGACGCGCCCGTCGAGCTGATCATCCCCGGCCTGTTCGACAGCGGGCCGGACCATTGGCAGAGCCACTGGGTCGCCACCCGCCCGCGCGCAGTCCGCGTGGAGCTGGGCCGCTGGCACGAGCCTTCGCGCGATCTCTGGGTGGCGCATCTCGATCGCGCGATCGGGCGGCAGCGCGGGCCGGTGGCGCTGGTCGCGCACAGCCTCGGCTGCCTGGCGGTGGCGTGGTGGGCGCGCGACGCCTCCGCAGCACGGCTGTCCAAAGTGCAGGCGGCTTTGCTGGTCGCGCCACCGGACGTCGATCGGGTGGATGCGCACCCGCTCCTTCAGCCCTTCGCGCCGGCTCCATCGGTGGCGCTGCCCTTCCGCAGCCTGCTCGTCGCCAGCCGGGACGATCGCTATGCCGATTTCGCCAGCCTCGCCCGCCTGGCCCATGCGTGGGACGCCGATCTCGCCGATATCGGGTCACTCGGCCACATCAACGCCGAATCCGATCTTGGCGATTGGCCACAGGGGCAAAGCCTGCTCGATCGGCTGATCACCGGCCACGACGATGCGCCGATCCTGCACCCCGCCGCGCCGATTCCTCACCCCGTCACCAAGGGTCGCCATCGTCCGTGACATATAGCCGTCCCATCGATTTCCCGCGCGAGATCGGCAGCGTCATCGACGGCCTGCGCGATGCACGACAGGATTGGCGCGCGGGCCATGAGCGCCACGCCGAACACGGCATCCGCTTCCCCTCCCGCAGCGCGCTGAAGCGCATCCTGCGCGAATTCTCCGCAGCGCTCTTCCCGCTCCGCCTCGGCCCGCCCGAGCTGAACGCCGGTAACGAGAATGCCTGGGTGGATGCGACGCTGGAGACGACGCTCGACCAACTCGCCGCGCAGATCATCCTCGAACTGGATCTCGCCTCGCCCGACACGCGCGAGCGGGCGGCGGCCGAGCGGGCGATCGCGATCACCGGCGCGCTCGCCGGGCGCCTGCCCGCGATCCGCCGCCTGCTCGATCGCGATGTCGAGGCCGCCTATCGCGCCGACCCCGCCGCGCGCAGCGTCGACGAGGTGCTGCTGCGCTATCCCTCGATCGCCGCCGTGATCCCGTACCGCATCGCCCACGAACTCTATCGGGAAGGCGCCCCGATCGTCGCCCGCACGCTGACCGAAATCGCCCACCAGCGCACCGGCATCGACATCCATCCCGGCGCACAAATCGGCGCCGGCCTGTTCATCGATCACGGCACCGGCGTGGTGATCGGCGAGACCGCGATCCTCGGCGAGAGTGTCCATCTCCACCAGGGCGTCACGCTTGGCGGCGGAGAGCCGGCCGGCGACGAGCGGCGCCACCCGCACTTGGGCGACGGCGTCGTCATCCATCCCGGCGCGGTGCTGCTCGGCGGAATCACCGTCGGCGAGGGCTGCACGATCGACGCCAATATCGTGCTGCGGCAGGACGTTCCGCCCGGCCGCTTCGTACGCGCCGCCCTGCCGGTGCTCGACTAGACGCTTAGCCCGCCCCAATGGGCGGCGAAGGCCCACAGGTCGGCAATCTCCTCGATCTGCTTGGCCGTGGGCTTACCCGCGCCGTGACCGGCGCGCGTCTCGATGCGGATCAAGTGCGGCTTCGACCCGATGTCGGCCGCCTGCAGCCCAGCGGCATATTTGAAGCTGTGCGCCGGCACCACACGATCGTCGGTGTCGGCGGTGGCGATCAGGATCGCCGGATATTCGGCGCCATCGCGGATGTTGTGGAGCGGCGAATAGGCCATCAGCACCGCCAGATCCTCCTCCTTCCCCGGATCGCCATAATCGTCGATCCAGTAGCGTCCGGCGGTGAAGCGGTGGAAGCGGGTCATGTCGTGCACGCCGACCGCCGGCAGGGCAGCCGCGAACAGATCGGGCCGCTGGTTGGTCACCGCCGCGACGAGCAATCCGCCATTGCTGTGGCCGTGGACGGTTACCGAGGAGGCGATGCCTTGCGCCTTCAGATGCTCGGCGGCCGCAATGAAATCGTCGAACACATTCTGCTTGTTGGCGCGGCGCCCGGCGTCGTGCCAAGCCTTGCCGTACTCGCCGCCACCCCGGATGTTGGCGACCGCATAGACGCCGCCCATCGCCGCCCAGCAAAGCGCCGCCGAGGAGAAACCCGGCGTCAGCGAAATCTCGAACCCGCCATAGCCGTACAGCAGCGCCGGCGCGGCCCCGATCACATCCTTCCGCCGCAGCAGGAAGAGCGGGATGACGGTGCCGTCCTTCGAAGTGAAGCTCGCCTGATCGACCACGAAGTCGCCGCGGTCGAACTGCAGCTCGGGTTGCGCGTAGGGCAGCGCCACCGCACTCCCGACATCGAGACGATGGATTTCGGTCGGCCGATCATAACTGGTGAAGGCGAAGAAGGCCTCGGCGCTGTCGCCCTGCCCCTCCATGCCGGTCACCGTGCCGACGCCGGGCAGTACCACCGTATCCATCAGCCGGCCGTCGAGATCGTAGATACGCAACTCGCTCGCGACATTGCGCAGCAGCGAGACCAGCAACCGGTCGCCCACCACCAGCGCATCCGCCACCAGATCCTCGCCGTGCGGCACGATCTCCCGGCGGCGACGCATCTCGGAGCCGACGTCGATCGACACGATGCGGCGGCGCGGCGCCTCGAGATCAGTGACGAAATAGAAGATGTCACCCTTCGATCCGGCCAGCCGCCAGTCGTTATCGAGGCCGCGCACGAGGATCTTGGGCGCGAGCTTCGGCGCGGTGAGATCGATCACGGTCAATTCGGTGCGCGCTTCGGTACCTTCTGCGGACGAGATCAGCAGCCAGCGGCCATCCTCGCTCACCTCGGCCCCATGGATCAGGCGCGGGCGATCCGGTGTCGCGTAGACGAGGAAATCGGCCGACTGATCGGTGCCGAGACGGTGAAAATAGACGGCATGATCGAGGTTCTGCGCCTGGTGCTCCAGCCCTGCGCGCGGTTCGGGAAAGCGGGAATAGAAGAAGCCCGATCCGTTGCTGGCCCAGGACAGGCCCGAAAATTTGACCCAGCGCACCTCGTCGGGCAGTTCCTCGCCGCCGACCGCATCGAGCACCCTGATGGCCCGCCAATCGCTGCCACCATCCTGCACGGCGTAGGCCAGCCGGCGGCCATCCTTCGACGGCTCCCACTCGCCGAGCGCCGTCGCCCCATCCTCGGACCAGCCATTGGGATCGAGCAGTATGCGGGCCGGCGCGTCCTGTGCTTCGCGCGCACACAGCACCGCCTGCGCCTCCAGCCCCGAATTGCGCAAGAAGAAATAGCGCCCGCCTCGGCGGCGCGGCAGCGAGACGCGCTCGTAATTCCACAGCTTCGTCAGGCGATCACGGATCGCGGCGCGGCCCGGCAGCGTATCGAGGTAGGATTGCGTCAGCGCGCCCTCTGCCGCCACCCACGCCTGCACCCGCTCGTCGGTGCGGACATCGCCTTCCAGCCAGCGCCACGGATCAGGAACGGTCCGCCCGGCAAGCTCTTCGACCACGGTGTCGCGCACCGTCTCGGGGTAGGCGATGGGTCCGTCCGGACTCATGGGCAATCCTCTCGTCACTCCGTCTCATCCGTAACGACGGCGCGGCGCCATGCAAACCAAAGGACGCCCCATGCAGAAAGGGCCGCCCCGATGCGGGACGGCCCTTCCGTTACTCTTTCGGGATGGATCGAAGCGATCAGGCTGCCTCGTCCAGCTCCTCGTCGGTGATCACCGGGCCGGAATCCTGGCCCTTGGCCGAGACGTCGCGATCGACGAACTCGATGATCGCCATCGGCGCGGCGTCCGACGCGCGGATGCCGGCCTTGATGATGCGGGTGTAGCCGCCGGCGCGGGTCTTGTAGCGCTCGGCCAGCACGTCGAACAGCTTCACCAGCTGCGTGTCGTCGAGCAGGCGCGCGTGCGCGAGACGGCGGTTGGAGAGACCACCCTTCTTCGCCAGCGTCACCAGCTTCTCGACATAGGGGCGAAGCTCCTTCGCCTTGGCGAGCGTGGTCATGATCTGCTCGTGCTTGATCAGCGCGGCCGACTGGTTGCGGAACAAAGCGGTACGGTGGGACGCGGTCCGCTGCAGCTTACGACCGCCAACGCGATGGCGCATATCATTCTTCCTTCAGTTCGTCCCGCAGCCGTTCAAGGTACTGCGGGCCGGGCGGCGACAAGGGGGCACCGCCCAAACCCCTCAAACCAATCAGCCGATCAGCCGATCAGCCGATCAGCCGATCAGCAGGATCAATATTCCTGCTCGAGCTTCTTGGCCATTTCCTCGATATTCTCCGGCGGCCAGCCGGGGATGTCCATGCCGAGGCGCAGACCCATGGACGAGAGCACTTCCTTGATCTCGTTCAGCGACTTGCGGCCGAAGTTCGGCGTGCGGAGCATCTCGGCCTCGGTCTTCTGGACCAGGTCACCGATGTAGATGATGTTGTCGTTCTTCAGGCAGTTCGCCGAACGCACCGACAGTTCCAGCTCGTCCACCTTCTTGAGGAGGTAGCGGTTCAGCTGGTTGGCGTCCTGCTCCGGCTCGGCGCCGGCGGTCGGAACCGCGACGCCCGCCATCTGCGGGACGGAGGTCTGCAGCGTCAGGCCGTCGTCGAAGTGGACGAAGAGCTGCAGCTGGTCCTGCAGGATGCGCGCGGCGTAGGCGAGCGCGTCCTCCGGGGTGACGGTACCATCGGTCTCGATCGTCAGCGTCAGCTTGTCGTAATCGAGCTCCTGGCCGACGCGGGTGTTCTCCACCTTGTACGCGACCTGGCGAACCGGCGAGTAGAGCGCGTCGACCGGGATGAGGCCGATCGGCGCATCGGCCGGACGGTTCATCGCGGCGGTGACGTAGCCCTTACCGGCGGCGGCGGTCAGCTCCATGTTGAGCGTCGCACCATCGTCGAGATGGCAGATCACCAGATCGGGGTTCAGCACCTCGATGTCGCCGGTGGTGGCGATCATGCCCGCGGTGACTTCGGCCGGACCGGTCGCGGAGAGCTGGAGGCGCTTGGCGCCCTCGCCCTGCATCTTCAGCGCGATCTGCTTGACGTTCAGCACCATGTCGGTGACGTCCTCGCGGACGCCCGCGAGGCTCGAGAACTCATGCAGGACGTTCTCGATCTTGATCGACGTGACGGCGGCGCCCTGGAGCGACGAGAGCAGCACGCGGCGCAGCGCGTTGCCGAGCGTCAGGCCGAAGCCGCGCTCGAGCGGCTCGGCGACGAAGGTGGCACGGCGCTTGCCGTCGCCGCCCTTCTTCTCCAGGCCGTTGGGCTTCTTGAGTTCCTGCCAGTTCTTGGCGTTGACGGCCATGTGTTTTCCCTCAAGGGTTGGGCCAAAGCGGGTGCGTCCACCCGCGGCCGGGACACGGGGGCGCGGGTGACGGACCCACGCCCCGATACGAAATCAGACGCGGCGGCGCTTGGACGGACGGACGCCGTTATGCGGGATCGAGGTCACGTCGCGGATCGACGTGATCTGGAAGCCGACCGCCTGCAGCGCGCGCAGCGCCGACTCACGGCCCGAACCGGGGCCCTTCACCTCGACCTCGAGGGTGCGGACGCCATGCTCGGCGGCCTTCTTGCCGGCATCCTCGGCGGCGACCTGGGCGGCGTACGGCGTCGACTTGCGCGAGCCCTTGAAGCCCATCATGCCCGCCGACGACCACGCGATGGCATTGCCCTGCGCGTCGGTGATGGTGATCATGGTGTTGTTGAAGCTGGCATTCACATGGGCGACGCCGGCGGTGATGTTCTTGCGCTCGCGACGGCGAATGCGCTGCGGTTCACGTGCCATTTTTCTGCTGTCCTACCTGAGGGAAGAGCGAGCCGCTTCTCAGCGGCTCAAGCTCACTTCTTCTTGCCGGCGATCGGCTTCGCCTTGCCCTTGCGGGTGCGGGCGTTGGTGTGCGTGCGCTGGCCGCGGACCGGCAGGCCCTTGCGGTGACGCAGGCCGCGATAGCAGGCCAGGTCCATCAGGCGCTTGATGTTCATCGCGGTCTGACGACGCAGGTCGCCTTCCACGGTGTAGCCCGCGTCGATCGCCTCACGGATCTGCAGCACTTCCTGATCGGACAGGTCCTGCACGCGGCGCTGCGGCTCGAGGCCCAGCTTGCCGGTGATTTCCTTGGCCTTGGCCGGGCCGATGCCGTGAATGTAGGTCAGCGCGATTTCGACGCGCTTGTTGGTCGGGATATTCACACCCGCGATACGTGCCATGGTACTTCTTTCTCCTGCTCCACGGGGCGCCTATGGCGAGGAGCCCCATCTCAGCGCTTCGCCCCTCAACGCAGGACAGCCGACGCGCGCACGAATGGCGCCGCCGGACGACCGGGTTTTGGGATCGGCGGTCCCTATAGGGCGACTCACCCCCTGTCAAGCGCAGGGGAAAGGGCGTAGCAGCCCGCAAAGATTTCTGTACCGAACGGTTGCGCGTCAACGTTGTCAGCGGTAGCCTAAGCGTCCCTTCACTCCCCGAAGAGGAATTCCATCATCATGGCAACCAAGGCCTATGCGGCGCAAAGCGCCGAAACCCCTCTCGCGCCCTTCGAGATCGATCGTCGCACCGTCGGCGCGCACGACGTGCAGATCGACATCCTGTATTGTGGCGTCTGCCACTCGGATCTCCACCAGGCGCGTGGCGAATGGGGCAACACCATCTACCCCTGCATACCGGGCCACGAGATTGTCGGCCGCATCACTGCCGTCGGCGACGATGTCACCAAGTTCAAGGTCGGCGACATCGCCGGCGTTGGCTGCATGGTCGACAGCTGCCAGCATTGCCCATCCTGCGAGGACGATCTGGAGCAATATTGCGAGAACGGCTTCACCGGCACCTATAACGGCCACGCCTTCGGGCAGGGCGAGAACACCTATGGCGGCTATTCGGACCGGATCGTCGTGAAGGACGATTTCGTGCTGAAGGTGAGCCATTCCGAAGAGCAGCTCGCCGCCGTCGCGCCGCTGCTCTGCGCCGGCATCACCACTTGGTCGCCGCTCCGCCATTGGGGCGCCGGCCCCGGCAAGAAGGTGGGCATCGTCGGCATCGGTGGCCTCGGCCACATGGGCATCAAGCTGGCTCATGCGCTCGGCGCCCACACCGTCGCCTTCACCACCTCGGAATCGAAGAAGGCCGACGCCCTGAAGCTCGGCGCGGACGAGGTGATCGTCTCGAAGAACGAGGAAGCACCAGCCAGGCGCAGGCGGTGATGTCGTCCGACATGATGGCCGAGAACCAGAACGAGCTGACCCGCATGGTCGGCGAACTGCGGCCCTTCCCGTCGATCGTGCTGTGGGTGGTCAACAACGAAGGCTGGGGTCAGTACGATAGCGCCACGCTCGCGCGATACGTGAAGGGCATGGACCCGACGCGCCTCGTCG
>BACX01000273.1 GCA_000333335.1 Sphingomonas-like bacterium B12
GGGGCCTGCTTCCGCCCTTTTGGCACCACGGTGGAGCAGCCCGCGAGCAGAATTGCCACCATCAGGCCGGCGGCTCGCCTCGTCATGGATCGCTTCGCCGGTTGCGGCGTCGCCAGTCCGTCTGCCATGAAATCCCCTATGACCGATCCTCTCGCCCCGGGCTCTACATCGTCGCGACCCCGATCGGCAATCTCGGAGACCTATCCCCACGCGCCGCCGACATCCTGTCGCGCGCCGACCTGATCGCCGCCGAGGATACGCGCGTCACCGCCAAGCTGCTCCGCCACATCGGCGCCGAGCGGCCGATGACCCCCTATCACGACCACAATGCGGACCGCGTGCGCCCCGGCCTGATCGAGCGGATGCGCAGCGAAGCGATCGCGCTCGTCTCCGACGCCGGTACGCCGATGATCTCGGATCCCGGCTTCAAGCTGGTGCGCGACGCCCGCGCGGCGGGGGCGCATATCGTCACCATCCCCGGCCCCAGCGCCGCCATCGCCGCGCTGACATTGGCGGGCCTGCCGACCGACCGCTTCCTGTTCATCGGCTTCCCGCCGTCGAAGGAGAAAGCGAAAGCCGACGCCATCGCCGAGGTGGCCGCGATCCGGGCGAGCCTCGTCCTATACGAAAGCGGGCCGAGGCTGGGTGCGACGCTGGCGGCTCTCGCCAAGGGCTTGGGCGAGCGCGACGCGGCGGTGGCCCGCGAGATCAGCAAGGCGTTCGAGGAGTGCGTCACCGGCACGCTCGCCGAACTGGCGGAGCGCTATGCCGAGCAGGGGCCGAAGGGTGAGATCGTGATCGTCGTCGGCCCGCCCGGCGAGGCGCCGCCGCCGCAGGTGGACGATCTCGACGCGCTGCTGCGCGAGGCGCTGGGGCGACTCCCCGTCGCCAAAGCGGCCAAGGAGGTGGCGGCGGCGACGGGCCTCGACCGCCACGATCTCTACAATCGCGCGCTGGAACTGAAGGCATGAAGCGGCAGGCGGCGGAGGCGAGCGGACGCGTCGCCGAGACGATCGCCGCCAACTTCCTCCGCCTCAAGGGCTGGACGATCCTCGATCGCCGCGTCCGCACGCCGGCGGGCGAGGTGGACATCGTGATGCGCAAACCCGGCCTCGTCGCCTTCGTCGAGGTGAAGAGCCGCAAGGATCAGGCCGCGCTCGACCTGTCGCTCGATCGCCAGCGGCTGGTGCGGGTCGCCGCGGCGGCCGAGATGCTGATCCCGCGCTATGCCCAGCCCGGCGACGACATCCGCATCGACGCCGTGCTGATCGCGCCCGGAAAGCTGCCGAAGCATCTGGAGCATGTTTGGCAGGGGTGACGGATCGCGCTGCGCGCCCTATCTGCACGCCACACGATCAGGGAGCGTAACGACATGGGCTTGACCGTCGCCGTCCAGATGGACCCCATGGAGGGCATCAACATCGCGGGCGATTCCACCTTCGCCGTGATGCTGTCCGCACAGGCGCGCGGCCACACGCTCTATCACTATGCCGCCGGCGACCTCTCCTATCGCGACGGCCGCGTCTATGCGCCCGCCCGCCCGGTGGCCGTCCAGCGCGTTGCCGGCGATCACTTCACGTTCGGCGAACCGAAGCTGCTCGATCTCGGCGCCGATACGGATGTGGTGCTGATGCGGCAGGATCCGCCCTTCGACCTCGCCTACATCACCGCGACCCACCTGCTGGAGCGCATCCAGCACGAAACCCTGGTGGTCAACGACCCGGCCTCCGTGCGCAATGCGCCGGAGAAGCTGTTCGTGCTCGATTATGCGCGGTTCATGCCGCCGACTTTGATCACCCGCAGGCTGGACGAGGCACGGGCCTTCCACGAGGCGCATGGCGAGGTGGTGGTGAAGCCGCTCTACGGCAATGCCGGATCGGCCGTCTTCCATGTCGGCAAGAAGGACGCCAATCTCGCCGCGCTGACCGAGCTGTTCGGTCAGGTGTGGCGCGAGCCGTTCATGGTGCAGGCCTTCCTCCCCGACGTGGCGCTCGGCGACAAGCGCATCGTGCTGGTGGACGGCAAGCCGGCCGGCGCGGTCAATCGTCTGCCGAAGAAGGGCGAGATCCGCTCCAATCTGGCGGTCGGCGGATCGGGCGCGCAGGCCGAGCTGACGGCGCGCGAGCTGGAAATCTGCGAGGCTCTAGGCCCAGAGCTCGCCAAGCGGGGGCTGGTGTTCGTCGGGATCGACGTGATCGCCGGCTACCTGACCGAGATCAACGTCACCTCCCCCACGGGCATCGTCGCCATCGACAAATTCAATGGCACCGATACCCCGGCCCTCATCTGGGAAGCGATCGAGGCCCGGGTGAAAGCCCGGACCTGACCGTCCCCGTTTCTTTCGTCGCCTGTCAGGCGTCGGCGCTCTCGCCGCGCTCGGGAAAGTCGAGCGCCACCATCTTCGCCGCGATCTTCTGCGGATCGATGGGATAGGCACCCGACTGGATGAGCGACTTGATCGCGTCGACCTTCTTGCCGTCGACCGGCGCGCCGGCATCGGCGAGCGCGGCGAAGGCTTCGGAGAGGCCGCTGTCGGCGACCACCTTGGCCTGTGCCGCGGCCACCGGAGCCGCCGCCTGAGTGGGTTGGACCGACGACGGCCGCAGCCGCGAAACGTCGGTTGCTCCCCCTGCCTTGTCGATGCCGTCCATGCCCGTTTTCCTGCGTAAGAGGTGTTCTCTCACACCGGTAACGACGGCCGCGCTGAAACTTTAAGAGGGTCTGAAAATATTTTTCCGGGATGTTTCAGGCGCGTGCCGGAAGGTCACGCCCTGGGATGCGCGGCGCGGTAGACGTCCATCAGATGCGCCGCATCCACCGCCGTGTAGATCTGGGTGGAGGAGAGGCTGGCATGGCCGAGCAGTTCCTGTAGCTGGCGCAGATCCGCCCCGCGCCCGAGCAGGTGGGTGGCGAAGCTGTGGCGCAGCGCGTGGGGCGTGGTCCGCTCCGGCAGGCCCAGCCGTCCCCGCGCGGCCCGCACCGCGCGGCGGACGATCGCGGCGTCGAGCGGGCCGCCCTTGGCGCCCCGGAACAGGGTGACGCCCTTGCCCAGCGGATAGGGGCAGAGACCGGCATAAGCAGTGATCGCCTCGCGCACGACGGGCAGCAGCGGCACGACACGCGCCTTGTTGCCCTTGCCCGTGACGGTGATCGCCTCGCCGAGCGGGAGCAGCCCGGCATCCAGTCCCATCGCCTCGCCGACGCGCAGGCCGGCGCCGTAGAGCAGCAGCAGCACCGCCAGATCGCGCGCGGCGAGCCAAGGGACGTCGTGTGCGTCGGAAGCGTCCTCGGCGAGCGCCCTCGCATCGGCGGGCGCGACGGGGCGCGGCACGCCCCGCTTCACGCGCGGCGCCTGCACGCGTGGGATCGCAGCACCCTCGCCCTTCACGAAGCCGAGGAAGGTGCGCACCGCCGACAGTTCGCGCGCGGCCGAAGCGTTGGTCAGTCCTTCGGAACGGCGCTGGGCGAGATAGGCGCGCAAGTCGGCCGGTTCGATCGAACGGAGGAGACCATCGTCGACGCTCTCGCCGCGATGTCGGCCAAGGAACGCGATCAGCCGATGCGCCGTCGCCAGATAGGCCCGCACCGTATGGGCCGAGCGCAGGCGATCACGACGGAGATGATCGGCGAAGGCGGCGGCGGTGAGGCGCGCCGGATGATCGTCGAGTTTCAGGGGAGCAGCCACCGCCCGACCATACGCGCCAGCACGCTACCGAGAAAAGCCAGCAGTTCGGAGCCATGACGAGTCTCGAACCGTTGCTCGGCGCGCTGCCCCAGAGCGATCAGGCCGCAGGGCAGCGGCGCGGGATTCTCCAGCCGGATCAGCGCCTCGGCACGGATCAGTGTGGCGGCGGGGCCGAACAGCGGGTGGCCGCGCTCCACGCCGCGCAGCACCACGCCCTCGATTCCGGTGATGGCATGTTCGATCATCCGCGGCTCGACCATCTGGAGGCCGTCCGCATCGGCGCAGAAGCCGGTATCGCCCACGAACAGCGCCAGCGCCACCGCATCGACGCCGAGCATCTGCGGCCAGTCCTGCGTCACGACATGAATGAGATGTTCGAGGCCCTCCGCCTCGATCGCGGCGAGTACCGCGCCATGGATCTGGGCGACCGCGCCCGAGTGACCGCGCGCGAAGGCGATGAGGTCCTGATTGGCCTCCTCCACCTCGGCGACCCGCGCGCGCAACGTCGCGACGGCCCGGTCCTCGAAACTGATCACGCTGCCCATGAAGCGGAGCTTAGCGCGACATGGTTAAAAGGAAATGGCGCAATGCGGCACGGCGATCACCAGCCCTTCTGCTGATCCATCTCATTCCATTTCTTGATCTGGCATCCCGTCCAGCCGCTGGCGCCGACCGCGCTGCAGGAACCGCGCGTAAGATCCTGCGAAGCGCCGTCACCGTCGATCAGCCGGTGCCGCGAGCGCGAGACGCTGTCCACCGATCCCAGCGGATCGAAACCATGATCGGGCTGCGGCGGCAGGCGGAAGCGGCGATCCTGCTCCTCCTTGGTGCGAGCGCATACGGTGATGCCGCCTTCCCGCCGGGCGGCGGCGCAGGGATCGATCGCGTCCTTGATCGCCGTATCGATGTCCGGCGTCGCCAGAGCGAGCAGCAGGGGGAGCATCAACCCTGCACGAACAGCCGGCTCTCGCCGCCATGCGTCGGCAGCGTGATGCGTCCTTCCTCGCGGAACCCCAGTTTCGTCAGCAGCGAAGCGAAGGCGTGATTTGTCGGCGCCGTGATCGCGAGCAGCGGCGGCAGCGCCAGCATCTCCCGCCCCCA
>BACX01000272.1 GCA_000333335.1 Sphingomonas-like bacterium B12
CCCCGGCACCTCGAGGCCGAAGCCAAGTTCAAGGCCATTTCCGAGGCTTACGACTGCCTGAAGGATCCGCAGAAGCGAGCGGCCTACGATCGCTTCGGCCATGCCGCATTCCGGCAGGGCGGAGCGGGCGCCGCCCAGCAGCAGGTTTCGAGGGGCTTTTCCGACATCTTCGAGAGCGTGTTCGGCGATTTCATGGGCGGCGGCCGCCAGCAGCGCGGAGGCCCGCGTCGCGGCGCCGATCTGCGCTACGACGTGACGATCGGGCTGGAAGACGCCTTCCACGGCAAGACCGAGACGGTCACGATCGATGTCGCCGCCAATTGCGACCTGTGCGACGGCACCGGCGCCAAGCCCGGCACCTCGGCACGCACCTGCCAGACCTGCGCCGGCCACGGCAAGGTCCGCGCGCAGCAGGGCTTCTTCGTGATCGAGCGCGCCTGCCCGACCTGTCACGGCGCGGGCCAGGTGATCGCCGATCCCTGCCCCGGCTGCCGGGGCGAGGGCCGCGTCGACAAGGAGAAGACGCTGGAGGTGAAGATCCCCGCCGGTGTCGATGAGGGCACCCGCATCCGCATCACCGGCGAGGGCGAAGCGGGCGGCAGAGGCGCCCCTCCGGGCGACCTCTACATCTTCCTGCACGTGAAGCGGCACGCCATCTTCGAGCGCGACGGCACCAATCTCGCCGCGCGCTGCCCGATCAGCTTCACCACCGCCGCGCTGGGCGGCGAGATCGAGGTGCCGAACCTCGATGGCGAGTTGATCACCGTGAAGATCCCGGCCGGCATCCAGTCCGGCAAGCAACTGCGTCATCGCGGCTCCGGCATGCCCGTCCTCAACGGGCGCGGGCGCGGCGATCTGGTGCTGGAGATCGCGGTGGAGACACCGACCAGGCTCTCCGCCAAGCAGAAAGAACTCCTCCAGCAGTTCCGAGAGACCGAGACGGGCGAGGAGTGCCCTGCCTCGACGGGCTTCTTCGACAAGCTGAAGGGCATGTTCGGGGAATAATGGATCACCCGCTCGATCGACCCGCCCGGAGCGCGCTGACCGGCGGCTGGGCGCACCTGGCGCTGGGTGACGAGCGGGCGCTCAGGATCGAGCCGGAGCATGGCCCGTTCGCGGCTCCGGCCGATTTTACCGACGCGAACCTCACGGCGCTGCGCGATCTGCCAGGTGCCGAGGGCGAGCTGTGGCTGGTCGAGACGACGCCGCTTCTCACCCTGCCGGGCCTGCGCATCCTGCGCGAGGCCGACATTACCCAGATGGCCGCCGATGCGATCGCGCCGGGCGAGCCGGATTTCGAAACCGTCGAACTAGGCGAGGGTGATGCGGCTGAGATGCTGGCGCTCGCCGCACTCACGAAACCCGGCCCCTTCCTCGCCAAGACGCACCGCCTCGGCCGCTTCGTCGGCGTGAAGCGCGAGGGCCGCCTCCTCGCGATGGCGGGCGAGCGGATGCGGATGGCAGGTTTCGCCGAGGTGAGCGGCGTCTGCACGCACCCCGATCATCGCGGCAAGGGTTATGCGGCAGGGCTGATGCGTATCGTCGCACGGCGGATGCTGGCGCAGGACGAGACGCCGTTTCTCCATGCCTACGCCGCCAATGAGGGCGCGGTGCGGCTCTACGAAACGTTGGGCTTCCGCATCCGCCGCACCGTGCGGCTGACGGTGGTGACACGCGGCTAGTCGCGATCCGGTGCGCCGGGCGGAAAATAGACGCGATAGGGACGCGCTTCGTCGATCACCCGCACAACGGACGGCCGCGCCAGCAGGCGGGCGCGATAGGCGCGAGCCTTGGCACAGTCCTGCGGGATCGGCTCCACCCAGTCGGCGTAGAAGAGCGCTGGCGCGGCCGCGCAATCGGCCAACGTGAACTCCTCGCCGATCGCCCAATCCTGTGCGGGCAGATTATCCTCGATCCAGCGATAGGCGCGGCCCAGCTTCGTGCGGGCATCGGCGACGCCATAGGCATCGCGATCCGTCGCGGGCCGCAGATGATCGCCGACGATCTTCTGCATCGGCCGCATGACATGATTGTCGAAGAAGCGATCGAGGAAGCGTGCGCGCAGGGCGATGTCGGGATCGGACGGGATCAACTCGACCGGCCCGCTGTGCATCAGCGCCAGATATTCGATGATGACACTCGATTCGATCAGCGTACGCTCGCCGTCGACCAGCACCGGCATCAGCCGGATGGGCCAGAGCCGTTCCAGTTCGGCCCAGCTCGCTTCATCCTCCAGTACGCGATATTCGAACGGCGTTCCGTTCTCGTAGAGCGCGATCAGCACCTTCCAGCTGTAGGACGAGAAAGGGTGCGCGTGGAGAACGGGAAAGGGCGACATCGGATTTCTCCTCCGTCGCCCATCATCGCAGCTAATGCCGAACCGCGAAAGCTCAGCCGCAGGCCGGCACGTAGCTGTTCAGCGAAGGATCCCAGACGGGCGGGCAGCCATAATCGTAGCCGGCACCGTAATCGTCGCCATAGAAGCCGTCATCGTACCAGCCGCCGCCCCAGCCCGGATAGTCGCCCCAGCCGTAGCCCACACCGACCGGCCAGCCATACCAGCCGCCGCCCCAACCGCGACCCCAGCCACCGCCACGCCAGCCACGACCCCAGCCGCCACCGCCATGCCAGCCACCGCCGCCATGCCAGTTGCCGCCACCGCCGCCGTGCCAACCGCCGCTGCCACCACCGTGCCAGCCGCCGCCCCCACCACCGTGGAAACCGCCGCCACCGCCGCCATGGAAGCCGCCGCCTCCACCGCCACCGCCACCGCGCGCATCCGCCGGCGTCGCGGCGATCAGGAGGGCGCCGCCGGCGGCAGCAAGCATCAGAGCAATCTTCTTCATGACCAGGCTCCTCGGGAAGCGCAGCCCCGCGTTAATCTTGGTAAACGCACATATGGGCGCTCCGATGCCTCGCCACCAGACGGAAAGGAACATTAAATTCAGGCGGAGGCGTCGATCCCCGCGCCCTCCGGCGCCTTGGCGACGCCCACCATGGCAGCGCGCAGCAGGCGATCCTTGATCATCCAGCCAGTCTGCATCTCGTGGACCACGGTGCCGGGCGCGGCATCGGCCGATTCCATCTCCATGATCGCCTGATGCTTGTTCGGATCGAGCGGCTGGCCGACCGCATCGATACGGGTGACGCCGTTGCGCTGGAAGACATTCTCCAGCTCCTTGGCGGTCATCTCGATGCCGGTGACGAGCGGCTTCATCTTGTCGTCGCCGCGCAACTCGGCCGGGATCGCGGCGAGTGCACGCTGGAGGTTGTCGGCGACCGACAGCAGGTCGCGCGCGAAGCCGGTGGTGGCGTAGGCGCGGGCGTCCGCCATTTCCTTCTCGGTGCGGCGGCGCAGATTCTGCATCTCGGCCTGCACGTAGAGCGCCTGCTGCTTCGCCTCTTCAAGCTCGGCCTTCAGTGCGTCGTGCTCGGCGAGCTCGGGCGCCGCCTCGGCGGTTTCGGCGCGGAGGTCTTCGGTATTGTCGTTGCTCATCGTCTCTTCTGTCATGCCATCAGCCTGGAAAGCGCGTGCGCGGTGAAATCCACCATGGGAACGACGCGCGCATAGTTCAATCGGGTCGGCCCGATCACGCCGACCACACCCACCACCCGCCCCTCGCGGGCGCGGTAGGGGGCCGCGATAATCGACGAACCGGACAACGCAAAGAGCTTGTTCTCCGATCCGATGAAGATCTTGGTGGCGGAGCCGGCACGCGCGCCTTCGAGCAGACGGGAAATCTCCTCCTTGCCCTCCAGCTCGTCGAGCAGCAGGCGGACGCGCTCGAGATCCTCGGCGGCGGACTGATCGATCAGGTTGGCCTGCCCGCGCACGATCAGCACCGGGCGATCGGCGCCATCGGTGGACCAGACGGCCAGCCCGCGCTGGACCAGATCGTGGCTGGCGCGATCGAGCTGCGCACGACCGAGGCCGATCTCGGCGGTAAGCCGCGCCTGCGCCTGGCTGAGCGTCAGCCCCGCCAGCTCGGACGAGATGTAGTTGGCCGCCTCGATCAGCGCCGAAGTGTCGGTGCCGGGCGGGAGCGCGACGACACGATTCTCCACCGTCCCATCCGCGCCGACCAGCACCGCCAGCGCCTGATCGCGGGACAGCGACACGAAGGCGAACTGGCGCAGGATCGGCTCCTGCTTGGGCACCAGCACCAGCCCGGCGCAGGCCGAGAGGCCGGACAGCACCGCCGATGCGGCCGCCAGCGCATCCTCGATCGGGCCGGTCTGGCCGATCTGGCGCTCGATCGCGGCGCGTTCCTGCTCGGAAGGCTCGTCGGCCTGCATCATGCCGTCGACGAACAGGCGCAAGCCGGTCTCGGTGGGCATCCGCCCGGCCGAGATATGCGGCGCGGCGAGCAGCCCCGCCTCCTCCAGATCCTGCATCACGTTGCGGATCGAGGCGGGCGAGAGGTTGAGACCGGACAATTGCGAGATCGTCCGCGATCCCACCGGCGCGCCGGATCGCAGATACGATTCCACCACCACGCGGAAGATCGCGCGCGCGCGATCGGAAAGCTCGGGAACGGCTGGACCCATCGACCCGAATGTAGGCAGACTGGCGGCAAGGCTCAACTGCCGCTACAGCGCGCCCCGACTTTATCACAGGAGCCTTCATGCGACCCTCCGGCCGTGCGCCCGATCAGATGCGCGCCATCACCATCGAGCCGAATGCCACCCGCCACGCGGAAGGCAGCTGCATGATCTCCTTCGGTGACACCAAGGTGCTGGTCACCGCCTCGATCGAGGAGCGCGTGCCACCCTTCCTGCGCGGCAAGGGCCAGGGCTGGGTCACGGCCGAATACGGCATGCTCCCCCGCGCCACGCACACGCGCGGCAGCCGCGAGGCGGCGAAGGGCAAGCAGTCCGGCCGCACGCAGGAAATCCAGCGCCTGATCGGCCGCTCGCTGCGCGCCGTGTGCGACATGACGCTGCTCGGCGAGCGCCAGATCACGCTCGACTGCGACGTGATCCAGGCCGACGGCGGCACCCGCACCGCCTCGATCTCGGGCGCGTGGGTGGCGCTGCGCCTCGCGGTCGACAAGCTGATGGCCGAGGGCAAGCTGGAGCATGACCCGATCACCGCGCAGGTCGCCGCCGTCTCCTGCGGCATCTACGAAGGCACGCCGGTACTCGACCTCGATTATATCGAGGATTCGAACGCGCACGCCGACGGCAATTTCGTCCTGCTCTCCAACGGCAACATCGCCGAGGCGCAGGCGACCGCCGAGGGCGCGACCTATGACGAGGAGGCGCTGCTCCGCCTGCTCCGCCTCGCCCGCATCGGCTGCAACGACATCTTCGCCGCGCAGCTGAAAGCGACGGGACGGTGAAGCGCCGCCTGGAGCCGGGCCGGCTGGTGATCGCCAGCCACAACAAGGGCAAGATCCCCGAGATCGCCGCCCTGCTCGGCCCCTATGGCATGGATATCGTCTCGGCCGGCGAACTGGACGTGCCGGAACCGGAAGAGACCGGCACGACCTTCGCCGCCAACGCCGAGCTGAAGGCGCGCTTCTCGGCCGACCTCACCGGCCTGCCGGCGCTGGCCGACGACAGCGGGCTTTGCGTCGAGGCGCTGGGCGGCGATCCCGGCATCTTCTCGGCACGCTGGGCCGGCCCATCCAAGGATTTCGGCCGGGCGATGGAGCTGGTCGAGCGCAACCTCGCCGCCAAGGGACCGGATGCGGGCCGCGACGCGCATTTTGTCTGCGCGCTGTCGCTGTGCTGGCCGGACGGGCATATCGTCACGATCGAGGGCCGGGTCGACGGCCATCTCGTCTGGCCGCCGCGCGGAGACAAGGGCTTCGGCTACGATCCCGTCTTCCAGCCGTGGCATCACGACATCACCTTCGGCGAGATGGACCCGGAGAAAAAGCACGCCATGAGCCACCGCGCGGATGCCTTCCGCAAGCTGGTGGCGGCCGTGTTCTGAACGTGGCCGAGCCGCTCGCGCTCTACGTCCACTGGCCGTTCTGCGTTTCCAAATGTCCGTATTGCGACTTCAACAGCCACGTCCGCGCGGAAATCGACGAGGCGGCGTGGCGGGACGCGCTGCTCGCCGACCTCGCGCATGAGGCGACGCTGACGCCGGATCGGCTGCTCGGCTCGGTCTTCTTCGGCGGCGGCACGCCTTCGCTGATGGCGCCCTCCACGGTGGCGGCCGTGCTGGACGCGGCCGAACGCCATTGGGGCTTCGCGCCCGGCATCGAGATCACGCTGGAGGCGAACCCGTCGTCGGTGGAAGCCGCGAACTTTCACGCGCTGGCGTCGGCGGGCGTGAACCGGGTGTCGCTCGGCCTGCAGGCGCTGGACGATCGGGCGCTGCACTTCCTCGGTCGCGCTCATGGAGTGGCGGAGAGCCTCGCCGCGCTCGATACCGCACAGGCCGCGTTCCGGCGGGTCAGCGTGGACCTGATCTATGCCCGCCCCGACCAGTCCGAGACGCAATGGCTGGCCGAGCTACGCCAGGCGCTGAGCTTCGGCACCGAGCATCTCTCGCTCTACCAGCTCACCATCGAGCCGGGCACGCGCTTCGCCGCGCTTGTCGCGAAGGGCGAACTGCCGACGCTCGGAACCGACGAGGCCGCGCACCTTTTCGAGATCACCCGCGCGGTGACGGCGGAGGCCGGCATCCCCGCCTACGAAATCTCCAACCATGCCCGCCCCGGCGCGGAGAGCCGCCACAACCTCGCTTACTGGCGCTATCGCGACTATCTGGGCGTCGGCCCCGGCGCGCACGGACGGCGCGGGAAGCTCGCCAGCGTCCGCCGCAGGAAGCCGGAAAACTGGCTCGCGGCGGTCGCCCGCAACGGCCACGGCATCGAAAGCGAGGAGCCGCTCGCCCCCGCCACCCGCGCCGAAGAAGCGTTGCTGATGGGGCTGCGTCTCGATGAAGGCGTCGATCTCGCAGGGATCGCAGCGAAAACGGGATTGTCGATCGATGCGATCATCGATCAGCCCGCGATCGACCGCCTTTCCGTCCATGGCCTGATCGTCCGCGAGGGCAACCACCTCACGGTCCGCGAAGCCGGGATGCTGCTGCTCGACGGCATCCTCGCCGAGATCGTGCGCTAGCCCTCGTCCGTATCGAAGATCGGCACGAAGCCGCCGTAGATCATCCGCTTGCCGTCGAACGGGATCGCTCCGTCCGGTTCGGGCATCCGGGGATCGGACCAGATCTTTTCGTGCGCCGCATCGGCCGTCGCCTTGTCCGGCCAGACGATCCACGAGAAGACGACATTCTCATCGTCCTCAGCCTTCACCGCCTTGCGGAAGTCGGTCGTCTTGCCGTCGGGCAAATTGTCGCCCCAGGTCTCCACGATCCGCGTCGCGCCATATTCCATGAAGAAGGGCGCGGTCGTCGCGGCCATGTCCCGGTACGCATCCTTTTTCGCTACCGGCACCGGTATCAAGAAGCCCTGGACATAGCTCACGACACGTCTCCCTTGCGGCTATTGGTCTCCGAAACCCTGCGGCGCGGGCGACACCACGGTCACCCCGCCCGCACCGATCTGCTTCACCTCCAGCACGCGCTCGGCGATGCCGTCGTGATCGAAGCGGAACGCGCCATCGACGCCCGAGAAGCCGCCCTTGTCGGACAGCCGCCCCTGCGGGAAATCTGTGCCCGCCTTCCAGTCCGCCGAGATGCGCACCGCGAGCAGGACCGAATCATAGCCCAGGCTGGAGAGGCGATACGGCCCCTTGCCGAAGCGCGAACGATATTTGGCGGCGAACTGCGAATAGAGCCCGTCGGACACGGCCGCGAACCACGCGCCGCTCATCAGCTTGCTGGCGGCGAGCTGCGGCTCGGTGTTCCACAGCTCGGTGCCAAGCAGCTTGGCGCCCGATCCGGACTTGCGCACCAGCGGCGCCGCCACCAGCGCGATCCGGCCGCTGTCGGCGATCAGCAGCGCGTCATAGCCCTTCGGATCGCCCAGCCGCTTGATCGCGGTGGCGAGCGAGGCCGGCGATCGGTCGTAGCTCTGCATCGAGACGACGGTCGCGCCCGCATCCTCGGCGGCGCGCAGCATCGCGTTGGACGCGCGGCGGCCATAGACGCCGTTGGGCACCAGCGCCGCCAGCCGCCCAAGCCCGCGCTCCTTGGCATAGGAGACGACGCGGTCCACTGATTCGGTCGGCGTGAAGCCGAGCAGGTAGACGCCGTTGCCGGCGACGGTGACGTCGTTGGAGAAAGCCACCACCGGCACATGCTGGGCAGCCGCGATCGGCGCCACTGCGCGCACGTCGTCGGACAGCAGCGGGCCGAGGATCAGCTTGTTGCCCTCGGCGAGCGCCTTCTGCGCCGCGAGCGCCGCACCCGTGGACGTGTCGTAC